>CAJUKL010000001.1:0-64979 GCA_910587195.1 uncultured Clostridia bacterium
TTTGTTGTTACCTGCTAATTTGTTATAAGAATTTAAAGCTGAAATATTGTGTTGAATAATCATAAAATCTACCTCCATGTAGTTACGCGGGAAACTCCATTTTCCCACTATCCAATTTTTATTTAGTTACATGCCAACCGTCGACTTGAAGGCTTGAGAGTAAGTTGTTGTTTTTGCCTCTCATTTATTATATCGTAACTTTCTCCTGAAACTTAATAGCAAATTTTAAAAATTTAAAAAAAAATAAAACCTTGAGGGCGTTGCCCTCAAACACCTACTTCCTTTCTTGAAAGAAAGGAAGTGAAAGAACTTTAATGTAAAAACTAACATTTTTGCTAAAAAAATTTCAATCTACTTAAAAAATAAGGAAAAACGATAGTTTTTCCAAAAAAGCTTGCAGAGTTTGAGGTTTCAAGGTTTTCACTCTTTTAAAATAGGCTTTAAGCCGCCCTTGGGAATATCCCGCGCAACATAGCCGGCACGCATCACAATCATGCGTTTTTTCATCAACTTTGCCATTTCAATGGCGTGTGTTGCGACCACAACCGTCACTCCGCAGCGGTTCACCTCATCGAGCAAGCACATAATATCCCAAGCAGAATCTTCATCTAAATTGCCAGTTGGTTCATCTGCAATCAAAATCATGGGGTTATTGACCATAGCACGTGCCAGAGCAACCTTAAGACATTCCCCGCCTGATAATTCCTTTGGGTATCTATCTGCTTTTTTGTTCATATTAACAAGTCCAAGTGCTGCCGGCACATTCTGCTGAATAATTTTTTTTTCTGTTTCGAGGACTTCCAGTGCAAAAGCGACATTTTGATAGACTGTTTTTTTTGGTAAAAGCTGGGTTTGCTGCCAAACAACGCCAATAGAGCGTCTGTAAAAAGGGAGTTCTTTTCTGGAGATTTCAGCAAGGTCTTTGTCACGCACAAGCACACGTCCTTTGGTTGGTTCCAGTTCTTTTGTCAGCAGACGCAAAGAGGTACTTTTTCCGACGCCACTTTTGCCTAATAAAAAAACGAACTCACCTTGTTCGATATTCAAATTAAAATGGTTCAAGCCCACTGCATTATTTTCGAATGTTTTCACAACATTCTGATAAGAAATTTCCGTCATTTTCTCCCTCACTTTTTAAAAACCTTAGGGGCGTTGCTCCTAAACCCCCACAAGCCCTTTAAAAAGGGCTTGTGCCTAAACTTTTTTTGGAAAAACTTCGTTTTTCCTTCCATCTGTCAATAAATCTCTTTGTTATGTATGCAAAAGTTAAAGTTTTTTGTCCAACTTTTTTTCAAAAAAGTTGGTGGAGTTTGAGGCAACGCCTCAAGGTCTTAAGATTCTTGTCGATTGCCTGTAGTTTGCGTTCTCTGACAAACTTCGTTCATATTCCGTTCACAAAAGTTAAAGTTCTTTCGCTTCCTTTCACGCTTTCTTAAAAGAAAGCTTAGCAAAGAACTTTGTGCAAAACTTCGTTTTGCTGCTGTATATTGTACTTGAGTAGTTGTTGTAGATGAACAACAACGGAGCACCAACGGTTCAAAAATTCGTTCTGTTCTGTCTGTAAAAGTTAAAGTTCTTTCGCTTCCTTTCTTTCAAGAAAGGAAGGAAGTCTTTTCATTGTATCATAAAAATGCTATAATGGTTGTCGAAAGGAGGTAACTCTTTTGCGTTACTTGCGTATATTTTTAGTGTTTGTCTGTACGTTTAGTGCTACATTTATTATTAGTTTCCAAAAAATCCCAAAAGTAAGCTTTTATTATTATAAACAATATCTTTTGGCATATCAAGTACCATCGCTTTCCTTTATGGACAAACAATATGTTTCTATTTTACCACGCCCTGTACCAAAAGCAAGCAAAGATTTTTCACAAAAGCAAAAAAAACAACCTTTGTCTATTTATAATTTGACATCCCATGATGAACTAGCCGCTTCCGATACCACAGAAACAGGTTCCTATACCCTAGATGGTATTACATATTTAAAAAGCAATGCTAGAAATATTATTTATCTTAACCAAGCAGATGCCCGTTGGGGTAACAAACTCTATGGTGGAAATGACCCTATTGCAAAATATGGTTGCGGGCCAACGGCTATGGCAATTGTTATTTCAAGCATGACAGGTTCTATTGTTTTGCCCAACCAAATGGCAGATTGGTCACGAGAAAATGGATATTATGCCTATGGTAGTGGTTCCTATCACTCTTTAATACCAAATGCAGCGCAAGCCTTTGGCTTACAAGTCACTTCCTTAACAGACTTTACTTATGATACCATCAGGAGAGAACTTTCCACAGGCAAAATGATTGTTGCGCTAATGAAAAAGGGTCATTTTACCACCAGTGGACATTTTATTATTGTTCATGGCACAACCTTAGATGGCAAAGTATTGATAGCTGACCCAATGAGCCTGGAAAACAGTTTAAAAGCTTGGGATATTGAAGTGTTGATGAACGAATTAAAAATTGGTGCAACAAGTGGCGGGCCATTGTGGTCTATCAGCCTGCCGGAAAACCCTTGATTTTTTTCAAGGGTTTTTCTTTTCAGCATAAAAGGAATCTTTTCCCAGCAGTCTTTTGTTCATCACCTTATCTTTTTCAATGATACCTTTTAAAACATTTCGTGTTCTTAGGCTAATAAGCATCAACATTTTTTCATCACTGTATTCTGTATTCATTGCCTGTTCTTGTGTATCTATTTTTAAAAGTCCTTTTAAAAAATGATACTCTTCCTCATCGCCGCTTGTCAATATTTCATCAATCTGACCATCAATATCATCAATGGTTTCCATAACTTCCATGCGCATCGTTAAAAACATATCCGTAGAAACGTTGTCATTTCTTTTGAGAGTTTCCTCAATATCATTCGTAATTTTTTCAATTTTGAGCATTTCACTATATTTTTTTTTCATCAAAGCTGTCAATTTTTTAATACACATTTCTATACTGTCCATGTAAACGCCTCCTTCTCCTAAAAGAAAGACGGCAGAATTCTGCCGTCAATGTATTATTTATTTACTTTTACCTGTGTTGTCTGTGCGCCATTCTTTTTATCTGCTTCTTTGAACGTATCACGTAACTCTATAATCAATGGTTTAATTTCCTCTATGATTTGTGTTTTTCTGCCGGCAGATAAACGAGCTAATTCATATTGAAAATATTCATACATTCGATATAGTTCTTGGCTAATTGCATATTTTCTATCCAATGTACTGGATAAATAATCAATGATTTCTCTGCAACGAGTCACAGCCGCATCAAATTCTGTAAAATTTTCATTTTTCAAAGCAATTTCTGCTCTTATTAATCTTTTAATTAATTCATCATACAACAATATCAGCATTTCTGCTTTTGTCATTGTATTAATAGATTGTGTTTTGTATTGTTGGTATCCGTTTTGATTCATAAATTAGTGAACCTTACCTTTCCTCAACTTTTTGTTTCAACCAATTAGCTACTAAATTGCTGTGAAAGCCAGCCGCTTTGTGTATTCATTTGAGAGATATATTTTTCCAAATTTGTAAATTGTTTATTGTATCTTGTTCTCTCTGTGTTCAATTTTGTAGTCAATGTTTTAATGAGGTTATCAAGTTCGTTCATTTGTTTTAAATAAGTATTTTGTAATAAAGACAATGGCGAACTTTTATTTCCTGCTCTTTCAATCAAAATACCTTTTGTAGCACCTGTAGTAGCAGCATATTTTTTACACAGTTCTTCCATACTGGTCATAACACCATTAAAGGTAGCACCTTCTTCGCCTTCTTCACTAGTAAAGAGTTTAGAAATACCTTCAGGGTCTGCTTCTACGGCTGCTCTAAACTTATCTTCATCAAATGAAATTTTACCGTTTTCAGAATAATCATTTGAAATAGTAATACCAGCATCTTCTAAAGCCTGAATATCTGTGTAAGAGAAAATTCTTCTTAATTCATTGGACAAATTACGAAGGTCTGTATCATTAAAAAGCATACCAGCTTTTGCTTTTTCTTCCCAGTTTTTAATCTCTGTTTCAGACATATCTTCCCTTTGTTCATCTGTCAAAGGTGCATAATCTCTATCACGTTTTGTTGATAATTCTTTGTTTACTAACTCAATGATAGCATTATAGTCATCTATCATACCCTTTACAGCGTCCACAACTTTGTCGCTGTCTACTTGTGCATCAAAGGTAACTGCATCTTCTACCGCATCTGCTTTCAAAGTTCCATCATCATTGTAACCAAATTTACCACTTACAGTAATAGACAAACCATCTATATCAAATGTGTTACTGCTTCTTACAATGTCAACAGAACCTGCACCATCACCAAAGTCAACAGTAATAATTGCATCTTGTCCTTTCGTAAATTTTGTTCTTGTGCTATCATAGATTGTTGTACCATCTGGATTTGTTGCTGATGTTGCACCAAACAATGTTTCAGCTAAATTACCACCTACATCTTTAATATCAATTTCTCCTGATGCACCAGAATCATTTGCCTTAACAGTAAAGCTATCAGATGTTTCATTGTAACTCATAGTTACACCGGCTTCAGACCGATTGATTTCATTCATCATATCGCCAATATTGACATCTTCTTTAAATTGGAACTCTACTCCATTGATACTAAATTTATAGCCATCTACTTCTTCTGTTTCATAAGTAGGTTTACCATCACTATCTAGCACTGGTTTTTTGTCAGTATCCAATTTTGGTATTTTATTTCCTTTGTCATCTAACTTATCTACTGTAATTTTTGTTGTAGTTAAGCCACCTGCACCAGCTAAACCAGAATTTTTAATAGAAGTTGCAACATTGACTCTATTGGATTCGCCAGAAACCATGCCTAAAACGCCTTTTTCACCCAATAATCCAGCATCGCCACTAATTACTTTTAATACAGAGGAACCTTCTGTTGTTTCAAAAGTCAATTTTCCAGCCATAGCATTTGTAGCATTTACATCTGCTCCAACTGTAATTCTATTTTTACCAAATGCTTTATCTACTTGGTCTTGAATGGATTTACGGAAATCTTCAAAACTTGTAAATTTTTGCATATCTTCTTTAGATGGCATAGTAATTTTCTTTGTTGTGCCATTATAAGAAAGTGTCATAGATTTTCCTGCTAAAGTATCCAATACAGAAGCCTTTTTTTCTAAACGGCTATCTGTATTTGCTGTTTCGCCCGCATTATATGCACTACCTTTAATTTCTGTTGTAGTACCATCTAATTTTGTTCCTGTTGAAACACCTAATGCAGTTAAAACGCCGCCTGTTTCACTTTCAATAGAAAAACCATTACCACCAGAATAACCAGAATCTTCTTTAAAGGTTAATTCTCCATTTGCAGATACAGAAGCTTCCACATAAATTTTATTATCATCAAATTGTTTATTGATTGCGTCAGCCACATCTTGCATTGTTTTATATTCTTTGCTGCTATCAAAAGAAATCCTATATGTTTTTTCGCTGTCACCAGCTCCATATTTTACAGTAAAGGAATTTCCAGCAATCGTACTGATACCTACATCTGTATTACCTGACAAATCAATTTCTCCTGTTTCCATTGTCTTATCAGAAGCACTACCAATATTCATAGTAGTAGTAGTTGCCATTTGTTTTACGCCTAAAATAGACATAGAACTTGCAGCATTTGAAGTACCTGTAGCTTTGATATATTTACTATTTTTTTCACTGATTACATTAATCAAGTTTCTGCTAAAAAAGGAACTACTTAAAAGATTTGTTTTAGGACTTGTAAAAGAAGTATATTTATTTCTAAAACCCACCAACAAGTCACTAATAGAACGCATTGCGTCTGTTTTCCACTGCAAAATTTGTTTACTTTGTTTTTGTTTTGCAATTCTTGCTCTTGTTGCAGCAGTCATGTTTTCAATCATTGTTTCTGTATCCATACCACTGGCAAGGCCACTGATTTTATTGTTATAAAAACTATTTGTGCTACCAGCACTGCTTACGCCATTTACTGATGCCATATAAAACACCCTTTCCTTGATTTATTTTTTGAATCCTTTATCTTATTCTCTATACTTATTTATCGACATATAGTATACTTTAATTAAGATTAATTTTAAAATAAATGTGATACTTTTTATGTTTCACAACAAAGGAGGTTTTTTATCATGGCAGAAAAAAAGGATGATAACAAGGAAACAGTAAATGAAGAACAAAATATAGATGATGCTTCTGTATCAGACATTATAAAAGAAAAATTATTAGAATTGGTAGACCCAAAAAAAGCAGCTGCTAAAAAAGAAGCTAAAAAAAAGGCAGCCGAAGAAAAGAAAAAAGAACAAGAAAGGATGATAGAAAAAGAACAGGAACCAGAAGTCGTTGTTCCCACAGAAATTATTACACAAAAACTTGCTCCAAAAGATACTTTTATTCCTTTTTCAGAAATGGAGGAAAATGATATGCGTTTTTCTAAAAAAATTGAACTTAACGAAATGAAATTTGATGATGTAAGCACAAAACAAAATCTTACAGAAGAAGATTTTGAACAAGTTCTTAAAAACGACAACAAAAAAATTGAATTATATTCTGATGAATATGTTTACATCAATATTATGGAAACTTTTGTAAAAGAAATCATTGTAGACTATATGAAACAATATGCTACTTGCACTTGTAACCATTGTGTTATTGATACGATGGCATTGACCTTAACAAATCTTCCTTCCAAATATGTTGTCGTAAAAAAAGGAGACCTTGCACCATTACTTCATATGTACCATCAAAAATATTCTATCCAAATTTCAGCAGAATTGTTAAAAGCTTGCTTGGTTGTTTCAGGTTCTCCTCATCACAAAAAAAGCGAATAAAAATAAAAAAAGATTGAGGAAAAAATATCCTCAATCTTTTTTTTACATAATGTCAATATCATCGTCCATATCATCATCTACATCAATGTCATCTATGTCGCCTATATCATCATCTACATCAATGTCATCTATATCGCCCAAATCGTCCATTTCCTCATCAAGCAATTCTTCTGTTTTTTCCTGTACCACTTTTGCAAGTTCTTCGTCTTCTTCTGTATCTTGTATGGTTTGCCAGATACGGTTTACTTCTTCTACACAGTTAAAATAAGTTTGTGCAATCATATTGGTTGGAATCCCTAACATGTCTGCATAATTTGTAATATTTTGCCAGTCTGCTCTTTCATAGCAAAGTATCAAATCTAATAATAAAGAACAAGGGCCTTTATGATATACCAATGCCTGCTTAATTTCTTCAGAAACAGGAATATCTTCAAAAATTTCTTCCAAAGTTGCATCAATCAGACTTCCCATAGTAGAAAACATACCCATTAAATATGCTTCATTTTTAGACATTGGTAAGGTATTATTATATTCCATTAACTCAGAAGCAAAACTTGCTCTCAAAAAAGAGCGTTTTAAAACATCTTCAGAACCAAAATCTTTATCTCCTTTAAAACTCAAAAGATAAATCCATTGTTTTAACTGTCCTAAACCTAATGTTACCAGTGCCTGACGAATAGAAGAAGTTCTATTTCTCAATGCAAAATAAACAGAGTTCACCATTTTTAACAAGCCATAAGTTAAAGAAGCATCCCTTGAAATAATCTCCTCAATTATTTCTACATCTGGCTCATCTTTTGTTACTTCCACTACTAACTGGAAGAAATTACTTTGTAAATAGTCTGTTTTATTTGCTTTTGTTTCCACCTTTTCTGCCACATATTGCCCTTGAAAATAATCTACACCTAAATTTACTGCCAAGTCATACTGTTTTTGATTTTCGATACCATAAGCAATGCAAACTTTTTTAAAGTTTTTTGCTAATTTCACGGTATTTTCCAAGGATACTTCTTCATTTTTTCCAAAATCCAATTTAATATAATCTAAATATTCCATTAATCCAAAATATCTTGGAGCAAATTGAAAATCATTAATAGCAAACATGTATCCTTCTCTCCGAAACCTTTGTATTAATGTTGTTGCAAGTGGATGCACAATTACATTATCCTCAATTTGTATGACTAAATCATTTTGTTTAAATATTTTTGGTGTATTTTTAAATAATAAATTGGGTGTAAATGTCATAAAGGTTGTTTTATCGTTAAACACCTTTTCATTATTCTGTGCTAAAAAGTTAGAAATAGAATCTGCTGCTGCATAATCTGTTTGATTATATAAACCGCTTCCTTTTTCTTCTTGAAACAATATTTCATACCCAAATAAATTTCCTTCTTTATCTTTTATAGGTTGCCTTACAACATATTTGTTCATATTTTTTCCACCTCATCCAAAGCATTCCACCTAGAATCTTGTCATATTTTTAAATATTACCTTTTTCTAATAATTCATCAATTACTTCTACTAAATGACCAATTTCTGGTTTAGAAAGTTGTTCATCTGCCCCTAACTGTTTTCCTTTTATTCTCATTTCTTCGTTAATTAAGGAGGAAAATATAATAATAGGAATCTTTTGTAAATCTGGGTCATCTTTTACTAACTTGGTTAGTCTATGACCGTCCATTCTTGGCATTTCAATGTCTGTAATAATCAAAGAAGCCTTTTGAAAAATATTTTCTTCTTGTCGAATACTTCTTAAATATTGCCAAGCTTCTTCACCATTATCAAATTTCAATACATTTTCGTACCCTGCTTTATACAAAGAATCTCTGATCAGCTTTGAAAGAAGTACAGAATCTTCTGCCATAACGATAGGTTTTTTACTTTTATTTCGTTTTCCCATTTTTTCAATTTCTTCAATTCGTATTCCCGTTTCTGGTGCAATTTCAGAAACAATTTTTTCAAAGTCAAGAATTGTTACAAGCACACCATCTGTTTGTGCAATTCCTGTCGCAACCCCTTCTTCACCTCCAGATATGGTTTTATCTGGTTTTTGTATATCGTTCCATGAAATCCTGCTAATGCCTACCACACTATGCACACGAAATGTCGCAAACATTTTATTGAAATTTGTTACAATAAACAAATCTTTTTCATCTTTTTCAGACTCTCTACCAGTAAGATACTTTGGCAAGTCAATGACTGTCAATACTGTTTCTCTAGGTTTAAAAATCCCCTCCACAACAGGATGTGAATGAGGTATTGGCTTTACCTTATCTGACATCATAATTTCTGTTACTTTTGCTACATTGATGCCATATAATTCTCCATAAATCATAAATTCCATGATTTCAATTTCATTTGTGCCAGATTCTAATAAAATCTCACCTTTGGTTTTCTTCATCGTTCAAATGCCCTCCCATATTATTTTTTGAACAAATGCGCTTCCCTTTTTATTGTAACGGATAATCTCCCCTCTTTTCCAATGTAACAGCAATCCGCTATCTATTTTACAACCTTTTTTATTTATATCGACCAAAAAATACAAAATATAACCAAATATCTTAATCTTGAGGATAGACAACTTATTTTGATAACCTATCTATGCTCAAGACTTAGATTTAAAGAATTAAATCTTTTCTTCCAAAAGAACGTACTGTAACAACACCTGTTTCCGCATCCAAAAGTAATGTGCGGGCATAATTTAAGCCCACATCTTCTTTTGAAATACGAATACCCTCTTTTGCCAATACCTTTTTTACTGTTTCAATATTCCTTTGTCCAATATTTCCTATGGAACTGCTTCCCTGCACTTCAAACATTCTTGCTCCGCCTGCAATTTTGCATATCAAACGCGACTTTGTTCCTCCAAAAACCTCCATCTTTCGAAGTGTTGCTGGTATTCCGGTGTCAGCATATTTAAACATATTACTATTTCCGCTTTCCATGTTGTTTGGTAGCATAATGTGAACCATTCCCCCTAAGCGAATCATAGGGTCATAAAAGCAAATACCGATACAGGAACCTAAAGCATATGTAATTAATTTGCCGGGACCACGGCAAATTTTCATGTCTGCAATTCCTACAACCGATTGCTTTTCACTCATTCAAAACACCTAGTTTCTTTAAAAGATAATTCAAGGATTCAATATCAGGCATTAATAATAGATTACTGTATACCTCTTTTCCTTCTACTACAAATTTTCCGTTTATAATCATAATTTTATCTGTTTGATGTCCAAATTCTACCATTGGCACAGACATAATTCCGCCCAACATATTGACAGACATAGCAGGCACAGATAAATTCATAGAAATTCCTGTTAATTTTGAAATTGCACTCACATAAGAAGAAATCATAATATTTCCAATTTCTACCAACGCGGATACTTCTAATTCTTCTAGCTGACTAAAGTCATCAATTTTAGAAGTCAATACATGTTCTAACATAATATTGATTAAATCCAAATTTTGTAAATAAAGCATCACTCCGTTTAGTTCTCCTGATATATGTACCAATACACCAGAAACAATCATTTCAGGGTCACCTAATTTTGTAATTGCTTCATTAAAGCCTAATATTTGCACTTCTGGCATTGTCATTTTAATTTTTCGATTCATCAGTTTAGAAAGTGCTGTTGCAGCATTTCCTGTGCCAATACTGCCAATTTCTCTCATAACATCTATTTCAAGGCTATTTATTTCTTCATATTTCTTCATGGTATGTTCCTCCTAGCAGCGATTAAGACCTTAGTCCATTAATGGTAGTTTCTACCTCATCGGAAGTCTGCACCATTCTCAAAGAATATTGATAACATCTTTGTGCTTCAATCATTCTTGATAATTCTTCTCCTAAATTAACATTGCTCATTTCCAATGATTTATGTGCTAATGTTGCATAGTCAGCAGGCTGTGCAACTGGTTCTCCATCCTTTTCCGCAGGTATAAATTCTGTTCCTCTTGCACTTTGCATACCATTTTTAGAAGGAAAAGTATAAATTCCTATTTGTGGTAATAAATCCTGTCCAGAAGTCATTTGTTGCATAGCATTTTCTGGATTTTCTCCTTCTGGTAATCTGCCCACAATAATAGGATTTTGTTCCGCATCAAGCACTCTTTTTCCGTTTTGTGTTTCAAGGTAAAATGTACCATCTGGCTGTAAAGATGTCATAAAACTGCCTGTTCTTGTGTAAGTAATTTCTTGGGTCACTGGATTTTGTATTGCAAAAAATCCATCTCCCACAATCATATAATCATACTCCTGTCCTGTTGTTGCAAGATGCCCTTGTGTAAAATCAATATCTGTTTTTTCCACATGTACTCCAGCACCTGCAATATAGTCAGAAGGTTGTTGTGCCACTTCATTTAAGTTACTATAAATACATTCTGAAAATGTAGAAGGTTTTCTTTTATATCCATGTGTATTTACATTTGCAATATTATTCGCAATAATATTTAATTTTTCTTGATGTGCAATTGCTCCTACTGCACCTGTATAAAAAGCACGATCCATTTGTTGTTACCTCCTATCGTTTATACTCTGCCAATTTCTGTTGTTGCTTTTCCCAATAATTGGTCATACATTCTTAATACTTGTGCCGCACTTTGCAATGCTCTCTGACTAGACATCATATTTGTCATTTCTTTTACCATATCTACATTAGAACGTTCCAGCGTTTTCCATTGAATAGGGGTATCTGTGGGGGCAGGCTGTGCTCCACCAACAATGGTAAACAGACCTTCCTGTTTTGATTTTTGTATTCCATTATAATCTTCAAAATCTACAACACCAATTCTTCCTAAAACTGTGTTTCCATCTTCTGATAAAATGGTGCCATCATCTAAGGCTTGTATATCCGTTGTACCAATATAAATAGGTTGATTATTGTCACCTAATACACGCCCTGCATGTTGTAATGCAACATAACCTTCATCATCCATAACAAAAGAACCATCTCTTGTATACATCACACCATCTACCGTTTGCACCTGAAAAAATCCGGGACCTGCTAATGCAAAATCCATATTCATATCTGTTGGGTCAAAAATACCCTGTGTATGGTCTGTTATTGTCACATCACCAGCAGTAATCATAGATGTTGTTGTACCTAATTCTTCTCCATCATTATGGTCAATATTACCATATCTTGAAAACATTTCATTTCGGAACGTTGTTGTAATAAATTCATCAGATTTAAAGCCAGGTGTTAATGCATTTGTCATATTATTTCCTATTACAGCTAAACGTCTGTTTTGTGTAAGCATACCAGAGGTCAAATCATAAAATCCCTTTGTTGACACGCTTACTCACCTCCTATTCTTTTTCGTCAAAAAAACGCTGCATATAATTTCTTAGTTTGCGAATTGCATTTGCATGAATTTGCGAAATTCTTGGTTCACTTACCTGCATCACCACAGATATTTCTTTCATGTTTAGTTCATTGATATAGTAAAGAGATAAAACCATTTGTTCTTTTTCTCTTAAAGAAGCCAAGCCTTCTTTTAAGGCTGCTGCGGTTTCTTTCTTTTGTAAATATTGTTCTGGTAAGAGTTCATTTGTATTTTTTAACATTCCATTTGTTTTTTGTCCAACGCCTTCTTCTTCCATCAGCATATCCAAAGAAAGCAAGTTAAATGTTCCTGTTTTTCCTAAATCTTCTTTGTACTTTTTAATACTAATTTGCAGATAATTTGCTACTTCTTCATCTGTTGGTACCCTGCCCAGCTTATGACTTAATATGTTTTGTGCTTCCTCTATTTCTTTTGCACTTTTACGTATACTTCTTGGAACCCAATCTTGTTTTCGGGCAATATCAATAATCATTCCCCGAATCCTTTTGGAAATATAAGTTTCAAATTTTACGTGTTTATTAATATCAAATTTGTCAATCGCTGTCATGATAGCCAGAACGCCTTCATTAATTATATCATCAATTTGAGAAAAACCCAAGTAAATTCCACGCATTTGCATGGCAATATTTTTGACAATATAAATATATCGTAGCACCAATGTTTGCTTAATTTTTTGGTCATTGGTTTGTTTATACAGTATAAGTAGCTCTTCATTTGTCTTTGTATCCAATTCTTTTTGAGAAAGCATACCTATCTCCCCTGTCCTCATGGCTTTTTATGATATTACAATGTTACCAATCGCTTGTATCTGCACATTATTTGCAATTTCATTAAACGAAAGCACGTAAATGTTAGGAAAAAATTGCTCTATGAGCCTGTAAAAATAAGCTCTAACCACATTGCTTGTTAATATAATTGGTGTTAGAGAAAGTTCGCTGAATTTTTTCATCTGCTCGCTGATTTGTCCAATGAGCTTTTGCATTAATTCTGGACTCATTGAAATATAAATTCCCTGTTCTCCCTTTGTCAAGCCAGCAATAATTGCTTTTTCCACTTCTGCATCCAAAGTGATAACCTTCATTTGTCCACCCTCACAGAATTTTCTTGTAATAGTACGTTTTAATGCAATACGTATATTTTCTGTAATAGTATCTAAATCTCTTGTTGTTGCAGAGGAGTCGACAATGGTTTCTAATATGGTTTCCATATCTTTAATTGGTACACCTTCTTTTAGAAGGTTTGACAATATCTTTTGGAATGCACCATAGGTCAATACATTTGGGAAAGTTTCTTCTATCAAGTCAGGAGAAACTTTTTTTGTATTTTCAATCAACTGCATCACTTCATTTCTAGTCAACAATTCATAAGCATGTTTTTTCACTGTTTCAGATAAATGCGTCAACATAACAGAGAGTGGGTCAATGACAGTATAGCCATAAATTTCCGCCATTTCTTTATTTTCTGGCGTAATCCATTTACTTGGAATACCATAAGATGGTTCTATTGTTTCAATACCATCAATTTCCCCTGCTGGGTTTGGTGGTTCTAAAGCTAAATAATAATCAATCAATATTTCGCCTTTTGCCACTTCTTCTCCCTTTATATTAATAACATATTGATTTGTATTCAAATTGGAACTATCTCTCAAACGGATAGAAGGAATGACAAAGCCCATATCCTGTGCATATTGCCTTCTAAAAATAACAATACGCTCTATCAGCTTACCACCGCTAGATTCATCTACAAGTGGTATCAAACTATATCCAATTTCCATTTCAATAGGTTCCACATTTAACAAGGAATATACATTGTTAATATCTTTATAGAAATCATTTTCACTCATTGGCTCTGGCATTTCTTCTTCTGGAGGAGTACCTATTGCACCACCAGGAGCAGTCAAGGCATCATCTGCCGCAATCAAAGCTTTCATACGGCTAGAAGCTCTCCAACCAATCGCAAGTAATATTACACCAACCACAAGTAAAGGAACATGTGGCATACCTGGCACAACAGAAACTACTGTCATAATGCCGCCGCCCATCATGAGTGCCTGTGGCTGTGCTAAAAATTGCGTTGCCACGTCATTATTTAAACTACCATCTGAAACGGCTCTTGTTACAATCATACCAGTTGCAGTAGAAATTAAAAGAGCTGGTATCTGTGACACAAGACCATCACCAATAGTTGCAATAGAATAAACAGAAAGCACTTCATTAAATGTCATTGTAGATTGCACCATACCAATAATAGTACCTGCTATAAAGTTTGTTGCTGTAATGATGATGGACATAATCGCATCACCTTTTACAATTTTTGTAGCACCATCCATAGAGCCATAGAAGTCAGCTTCTTTTTGTATTTTGTATCTTCTTACACGAGATTCTTCTTCTGTAATCAAACCAGAACTCAAGTCTGCGTCAATCGCCATTTGTTTACCAGGCATTGCATCTAAGGTAAATCTGGCAGCAACTTCAGCAACACGTTCTGCACCTTTGGTAATAACCAAAAACTGAACCAATACAATAATCAAAAAGATAATAACGCCGACAACAATATTTCCCTGTAATACAAAAGTACCAAATGCTTTTATAACTTCTCCGGCTGCACCTGCTTTTGTCAATATCAAACGAGTGGATGAAATATTCAAACCAATTCGAAATAAAGTTGTAATCAAAAGCAAAGAGGGAAAAATAGAAAATTCCAACGATTCTTTAATCTGCATAGAAATCAACAGTATAATTAAAGAGAGGGAAATATTTAATATAAACATCATATCCAACAGCCAAGCAGGAAGTGGAATAAGCAATAAAAGCACTATGACAATTACAAATATGGATACAACATAATTCAAAGCATTTTTCATAGATTTCACCATTTCCTATATGTAAAAAATAAGTATTTTTGTCAAAAAAATAATTTTTTTGACATTTTGTTATTTCTTTTTTCCTGTTAAATCTTTTCCATTGAGTTGATAAACATAAACCAGTATTTCTGCAACCGTACCATAAAATTCCTCTGGTATCATACCAGAAACCTGTGTCATGGCATACAATGCTCTTGCAACAGGTTTATTTTCAATTACCTGCACGCCATTTTCTTCTGCAATCTTTATAATTCTCAATGCCATTTCATCTTGCCCTTTTGCCACTACAATCGGTGCTGCATCTTTTCCGTCATCATATTTTAGTGCAACTGCAAAATGTGTTGGGTTTCTTAATACTACGTCTGCTTCTGGAACGGACTGCATCATTCTTGACATAGCCATTCTTCTTTGTAATTCTTTAATTTTTCCTTTAATTTGAGGATTTCCTTCTGTTTGTTTATATTCTTCTTTTACTTCCTGTTTTGACATTTTTAATTGTCTTTCATAGTCCCACCATTGATATAAATAGTCAAATAATGAAATGATGACAAATACGATGGAAACTCTTATAACCAATTTCATCACACAATCTAACACAAACACAGAAGAAGAAATCAAATCTAATTTTAGTGTTTTTTGAAAATTTATAAGCTGCCCTGTAAAAAAGCTATACATGATACAGATTAAAATTGTAATTTTAATCATACCTTTTATTACTTCTACAATACTTCTTAATGAAAACATTTTTTTAAATCCTTGTATCGGACTTAATCTACTAAATTTAGGTTTTAATGAATCTGTTGAAAACAACAATTTTGTTTGAGCGGCAGTTGCAACAAAAGCTAAAAGTACAGCTATCATGAGCAAAGGTATGCACACTCTCACAAAGGTGATAATCATTTCTATTGTCATATCTGACACAAATGCTCCTGTCACTTCCGTTTTTGTAGCTGCATAGTCCATATATCTTAACAAAAAAGACTGTAGCGTATGATAGATACCCGGAAACAACAGTTTCAGAGAAAAAAATGTACCAAGAAGCGACGCAACCACAACGACATCTTTACTCATAAAGATATTACCCTTTTTTCGCTCGTCCCGTCGCTTCTTGGGGGTGGCTTGTTCGGTTTTCTCATCTGCCGCCAATGTTGCTCCCCCCTTTATCGGCGTTTATTTCACTTTAAAAGTTGAATAATTTCTCTAAAATGATTAATGGTTTGTGGAATTAATCCCCTCACAAATTCTTCCATAGGCACAAACATCATAACAAGTATTAGTATTCCTATCAATACTTTTGCTTGTATATTAATGACAAATACATTAATTTGTGGTATTGTTTTCATTAATATACCAACACCCATTTCACAAATCAGCTCAGCTGCCAAGATAGGAAATGACATTTGTATTCCTAAAATGGTACATTGTATAAAAATATCCCATATTCTTTGATAAACTGCCTGATTTAAAACAACCTCCCCATAAGGTACAACTTCAGAGGAGGTTAATATAGCATGTAACAATGCAATATGACCATTTAAAGCAAAAAATATCAACATATATAATATATTGTAAAGTGTTGCACTCATAGAAATAGAGGCATTACTTTGACTATCATATATTTTTGCCATAGACAATCCCATTTGCATATCAATAAATTCTCCAGCCAATATAATGACATATAAAAATAAACTAATCACAAAACCTGTAATATATCCTACTGCACATTCTTTAAGAAGGATAATTGCATATTCCATAACTGTGTTTGGTAGTTCTACTGCGCCATTATAAAAACTGGAAACAATGATTGTCAATGCCATAATCATACCTGCCTTGACTGCTGCTGGCACATTCCTTCTTCCCAATATAGGATTAAGTAATACCATACCTGACATTCTCATCAGGACTAATGTAAAAAACATAAAACGATTCGGTTCTAGCACAATTTAAAACCTCGCCTTTTATAATAACATCATATGAAATAACTCTACTGTATAATCTTGTAATGTTTCTAACATCCAACTGCCACTAAAAATACAAAGGGCAATAATTACAATCAATTTTGGCACAAACGTAATTGTTTGTTCATGAATTTGCGTTGCTGCCTGTATAATCGAAATCAAGATACCTAAAAACATACTTAACAACAAGATAGGTGCTGCAAGTTTTGCACCAACAATCAGTGCTGATTGCATAATAGACATTACCTCTGAATTTGTCATAAATTTCGCCTCCTTTGCTAATTAAAACTATAAACAAGTGTAGAAAATAATAATTGCCACCCATTTACAGTTACAAACAGCAATATCTTAAAAGGCAAGGATATAGTTGCTGGTGGCAACATAATCATACCCATAGACATCAGTGTACTGGATACTACAATATCTATTAACAAAAATGGTATAAATAACAAAAATCCCATGACAAAAGCTCTGGATAATTCACTTGTCATAAATGCGGGTATCACCACACGCATTGGTAAATCTGTCACTTGTTGCTCCACAGTTTGAGGATAGTCAATATCCGCAAAATCTAAATACAAATTCAAAGAATCCGGTTTTGTATTTTCCAACATAAATTTTTTGATTGGCAAACTTGCCCTTTGCAATGCCTCTACTTGCGAAATTTCTTCATTTCTATAAGGTTGATAAGCAGTTTCATTCACCTCATCCACAACAGGAGTCATTATAAAAAGTGTCATAAATAATGCAAGCCCTATCAATACGGAGTTTGGTGGTGTTCCCTGCAAACCAATAGCATTTCTCAAAAAAGAAAGCACAATAATAATTCTTGTAAAGGCAGTTATTAACATCAAAATTGATGGCAATAACGTAATCACTGTCAATAGAAATAGTATTTCTAACGTTTGTACACTATCCCCATTGACATTGATGAGTGCGTCTGTCATATTAAACACCTCTAAAAACTATCATTTCTTTTTTTTCCATTTATCAAATATCATATTTTGAAATAAGCTATTGATATTTTCTACATCATTTTCTTTTAAAACAACATCTTCTTTTGAAAGCTCCGCCAAACATACCATATTCGTTGCCGTATTTCCTATCAGAAAATATCTTTCATTCACTTGTATAATATCAATAGAGCGGTCTGTTCCTACAACCGCCCTGTCCAGCAATTTTATGCCCTTTCCCCTACTATCCATTTTTAAGGAGCTTTTTGCAACCAATTTACTAAACAAATAGCTGAAATACAATATTAATAATATTACTGCTACAAGAGTTGCCAACATAGGCAAAGTTTGCGTTACGATACCACTCAGTCCTCTCTTGTATTAACCAACAATATTGGTTACAGTTTTTAAAACTCTATCTGGTTTAAAAGGTTTTACAATAAAGTCTTTTGCACCAGATTTAATTGCTTCAATAACCATTGCTTCCTGTCCCATAGCAGAACACATTACTATATTTGCATCAGCATGTTTTCCCTTGATTGTTTTAAGTGCTTCCAAACCATCCATATTTGGCATTGTAATGTCCATAATTACCAAATCTGGTTGTACTTCTTCATATTTTTCTACTGCTTGCAAGCCATCTGCCGCTTCATATAAATCTGTGTAACCATTTTTTGTTAATACATCCTTTACCATCATTCTCATAAAAGCTGCATCATCAACTAACAAAATCTTAGCCATTTTATACCATACCTTTCTTTCATTTAAGCATTTTTTATTTTTTATTTTATAAGTTACATAAATTAATTTTTTATGCAACCTCTCTTAACACTTACTTACTACCAAGTCCTTTTATTAAATCTTGTTTTTTAATAATTTCTGTAATACGGATACCAAAATTGTCATTTACTACAACTACATCACCTTTTGCAATGCATTGACCATTTACATATAAATCAACCTGGTCACCTGCCAATTTATCTAATACAACAAGTGAGCCTTGTGACAATTCTAGTATTTCTTTTACTAATTTTTTTGTTCTACCAATTTCTACAGAAACTTCCAATGGTACCCCAAGAATCATATTCAAATTTTCTTTTTGTTCTGCACCCATTGGTTCTTTAGAAGATGATTTTAAATTATCCACTGGCAAAGGCTGCACATTAATAACCTTTGGCTCTGATGGATTTTGATATGGGCCCATCATTTGTTGCATCATCTGCTGCATCATTTGCTGTTGCTGATATAACATTTGTTGCATCATATCTGGAGCCATTCCCATTTGTGGCTGTTGCATTTGCATTTGTGGCTGCATCTGAGGTTGCATTTGTGGCATTGGCTGTGGTTGTGGCATTGTTGGCTGTGCACCGCCACCTAACATTTTTTCAATTTCTTCTTGCGACATATTGCCACCGCTGCTTGCTGGTGTACTTGGTTCGCCGCCACCACCTAAAAGTTTTTCAATCTCATCTTGCGACATATTGCCACCGCTGCTTGCTGGTGTACTTGCTGCACCACCACCCAGCATTTTTTCAATTTCCTCTTGTGACATATTTCCGCCACTACTTGCTGGTGCTGCTGGTGTTTCCTCATCTTCTTCATCTTCTTCAATTGGTACGCCAAAAGCAGAAACTAATTTTTTTGCTAATTTAATTGGCATCATATTCATAAATTCACTTTCAACATAATCTTCAATTTTTAAGTCAAAACTGATGATAACCATTCTTTCCTCAGAAGAAAAATGGGCTTCCTTAAAGTCCTTTACATCTTCAATCGGAAATGCTTCTGGTGTAGAAATATCCACTAATTCTCCCAAAAATTCAGAAAGAGCTGTAGCAGATGCTCCCATCATCATGTTCATAACTTCGCAAATAGCGCTTAAATTCATTTCATTTAATTCAAATTCTTCATCCGGAATTTCCGTCATCATCAAAATTTCTACAATTGATTTAACATCTTTCCGTTTTAAAAGCATTACATTTGTGCCTTCCAAGCCGGCTACATATGTAATTTTTACCCCAATCGCTGGTTCTAAATTTTCAAACCTAAATTCATCGGCAGTTAAAACTTGCACTCTAGGTGTTGTAATATCAACTCTTTTACTAAGCATTGACGATACTGCCGTTGCTGACGCTCCTAAACTAATATTCAGTATTTCACCTATGGCGTCTATCTCTAATGGACTAAAACGATTTGAACTCATTCCTTTTCTCGCTCCTTCAATAAATCATTTATTCTTCATATACTCCGCTGATTTTTACCGCCATGTTCTTATTTTGAACACCAAGCTTCCCTTTAAACCATGGCTGGTTTTCAATATAGAGATAGATTTCAGAATCCTTTGGTTTATTCAGATTGATAACATCCCCAACATGCAAATTATAAATATCATTTAAATTTACCTGAGCTTGACCAAGTTCTGCTTTAATTTCTAATGTAGAACTCTTAATACATTCCATAATTTCTTCAGCCGTATCTTCAATGCTACCCTTCCTACCTACACTATTGCTTCTATTATCAATTAAATTAAATACAATATTCAAAACTGTTTCAGGAATACAAACATTCATTCTTCCTGTCAACTGACCAACTGTAATATCTAGCATTACAATCGCGATTGTTTCGTCCATGCTGATGGTTTGCATCATATTGCCGTTTCTTTCAATTTTTTGAATGGCAAATGATACATCATCTAAATAATTTACCCAGCCATCTTTCATGATACGTACAAAATGAGAAACAATGTCAGCATATAAAGCCAATTCTAAATCTGTATATTTGTAATCAAACGATACATTAGGAACTTCATCTCCTGAGGCGCCTAACATTCTGTCAATCATTAAGAGCATGACCTCTGCATTGATAAACACAATGCTTGGTATTTCTTCTATCTCCTCGTCCCCTTTTGGTAAATGGACGTCTATCAATGTCAGTATATCGTTTTCTCTCAAAGCATTACTAAACTCATAATATCTTTGTTCCTCTACACTGATAATTTCAACTTGACTATTCATACGAAGTAAACCATTGATTCTAGCATTTAATAGTCTAGCATAGTTTTCATAAATATTACTTAATATTTTTAATTTATCTTTTGTAAATTTTTTAGGACTATAAAAATCATATTTCCGATATTTTTCTTCTGGGGTTTCTTCCTTTTTTTCTTCTTCAAAGCCACCGTTTGCCATGGAATTTAACAATGCATCTATTTGACTTTGCGATAAAGCTTCGGCCATTTACCTTCCCCCCTCTCCTTCTTTATTATTCTTGTGTAGACTCTTGTTGATTTTCTAATATTGTTTCCACTTTTATGCTTTCAGATTCTGCATAATATTCTTCCAAACTTCTTTCTACATCATCCGTTTTTGTAATTAATATTTCAACACGTCTGTTTCTTGCTCTATCTTGCGCTGTATCAAATTTACTAATTGGTCGAAACTGACCATAACCGGAAGCTACTAACTTTGTAGGGTCAATGAAATTCTTTTGTTGCAAATATAACAACACTTCTGTTGCTCTGTTTGATGATAGAAATCTATCACTAACAGGTTCATTTGGCACATCTGGACTTGCTTGTGAAGTATGTCCTAACACAGATATTTCTTTGATACTTTCTGTCACACTATTCAGTGCGCCAGCCAATACATCTAAAGTATCTTTTCCTTCTTGTTTTAAAACATAGCTATCTCCATCAAAAAATATATTATTGTGGAATGTAATAAAAGCAAATCCATCACCTTTTGAAACCTCAATGTCATCTTGCAAATTATTTTGCTCGATATACTTTGACAGTGTGTAAAACAAATCATCAAATTCATCCATTTGTTGTTCGTCTGGCTCTCCAGAAACAAGTGGGTCTTCTCCCGGCTGCCTATCAGAATCAATAACAATTTGAGAAACCTCTACTGCACTTGGATTGAAACTTCTTACCAGAATTTCATATTTCTCTGCGTTAATATCCGACATGGAATATAACAATACAAAAAAACATAGCAATAGCGTTACTAAGTCGCCATAGGTATCCATCCAGTTAGCTCCTCCGCTTCCGCTGCTTTTTTTCCTCCTGCCCATTATAACACCTGTCCTCTGATTAATCTATTTAAAATTGATTTATTTTCTTATTTTCCTGTATTTTCTATGTAACATTATTTTTTCTTTTATTGATTTTCCTCAGATACCGCATCTCTTTGTGCTTGTGGTAAGAAAGAAATTAATTTTTCTTTTAAGAACTTAGGGTTTTCTCCTGCCTGTATAGAAAGCACCCCTTCAATAATAATCGTTTTACATAATTCTTCTTCAGAATGTCTGATTTTTAACTTTGTTGCAATCGGATTAAAAATTACGTTTGCTAAAATACAACCATAGAATGTTGTTACCAAAGCAACGGACATACTAGAACCCAAACTACTTGCACCGCCGCTGCCACTTAAATCCATACTTCTCAACATATTAATCAAACCAACCAGCGTACCAATCATACCAAATGCTGGTGCTGTTGCAGACCCTCTTTCATACATTCCAACAACTTCCTCATGCCTTGCTACTAAATTATCCAAGTCATTGTTCAGCATTTCCTTTACCCTGTCTGCATCTGTTGCGTCAACAATCAGCATCAAACTTTGCTTAAAAAATGGGTCATCCACTTGATTGGCTTTTTCTTCCAAGGCAAGCAGACCATTTTTTCTAGCAATCTGTGCAAAATCTACTAATGTGTCAATATATTCCATAGGGTCAAATTTTTTGCCGTCTAACATAATTTTCATATGCTTTGGTATTGCTTTTAAATGTTTTGGAGAATAGTTTGCAACAATTGCAGCAATCGTACCGCCCAAAACGATAATTAAACTGGGAACGTCAAAAAAGTTTTTTATATTCATTATTTCATAAGCAATTCCTGTTTCTGTTACTTCAAGAGCAATACCGTTTATTATCAGTGCAAAACCTAACACAATACCAATAATTGTTGTTATATCCATAATGTGCCTCCACCAATTCTCTTATTACCATAACAAATTTTCTTCACCATCATTCTCTATACTGATTTTTTGATGCCATTCATAAACTTTTGCATTATAATCAATAATCTTTTGTACAATTTCCTCTGCGCTTTCTCTTACAACGTAATAGTCCTTATTCATCATAATAATTTTACTTTCTGGAATCAATTCAATCCTTTCAATCTGTCCACAGTTAATAATAAATGGTTCTTTGTTTAATTTTGTCAGCTTAATCAATACAAGCCGCCCCCTCTTTCTTTTTATTTATATTTACTGGAGTGAGCTTTGCTCACTCCAGGTCATATCTTATCGTTTCATATTAACAAGTTCTTCTAGCATCTGGTCTGTTACTGTAATAATTCTTGTGTTTGCTTGGAAGCCCCTTTGTGTGGTAATCATTTCTGCAAATTCATTTGCAACGTCAACATTTGCCATTTCCAAGCAAGATGCTTTTAAAGTTCCTGTATTGCCATCACCAGGTACATATGCACGTACTGTACCTGTATTATTTCTAATATTATAATAGGAACCATTATCCATTTCCAAACCACCAGTATTTGGAACATTTGCTACTGCAATAACACCAAGAGAAAAAACTTCTCCATTTGGCATTGCTGCACTTACATTACCATAATCATCAATAGAGATAGTAACAGCTGGAACTTCTCCATCTTCTGCACCTTCTAAACCGCCATTGCCAGTTCCATCACTTTCTACTTCAGGAACTTTTAAAGGTACTAAGTTTTTATCTTCAACTGTTGTACCTTCTAGCAATGGATAAGTAACATCATCTCCATAACCAAAACCATATACTACATAACCATTTCTATCTACAATATATCCATCTTCATCTACAGTAAAAGCACCAACTCTTGTTAATTGTAAAGAAGTAATATCTAATTGTTCTCCTGTTCCGCCACCATCTGCTGTAGCACCTTTTACTGGGTTGACGCCTGTTACACCTGTTGGCAATTTGTTACCAACTAAAAAGAAGCCCTCTCCAATAATCATAACATCATTTGGTCTTCCTGTTGCAGCTGGTGTACTTCCTTCAAAGTTTTTGTCTACTGTTGCCAAGGAACAACCATAACCTACCTGTGATGCATTTCTACCACCAAAAGAATCTGTACCACCTGATGCATGGGATGAAGTGGTATATAACGCCTCTTGGAAAGTAGCACGAGATGTTTTATATCCATATGTGTTACAGTTGGAAATATTATTTCCGATAACGTCCATTTTAGATTGGTGTGTTTTTAAACCTGCAATTGCAGCATACATTGATCTAACCATTTTTACTTCTCCTCCTAAAAAATCATACTGTCATGAGGGCAGACAGTCAATCTGCCCTCTTTGCCTCCATAAATGGTCCAGCTTATAGTATAACAGCACTATCTATTTTTGTAAAAATATTATTTTTCATTTCTGCTCCGCTTAATGTTGTAACAACAATATTATTAGGAACATTTACAATAAACACTTCTTTGGGGCCAATGATAACAACATCTTTTGCACCTTTTTGTTTTGCCTTTTCTACTGCATTGTTTAAGTCATCCATAAGGGTAGATGTCATTTCAATACCTCTTTGGTCAATTCTTTCTTTGGCATGTTTTGAAAACTGTAGTTGCTCTTTTGATTGCAGTCTTTCTTGTAACAGTTGTTCAAAACCAACACCTCTTTGCCCAGCCTGTATTTTTTGTAACTCGGAACCTCTAATTCCATTAATTGCTTGATTATTATTTACATTCTGAACCATACAACATTCCCCTATCCTGCTAGTTATGCTTCTGGCTGTTCTCCCTCAACTTTATCTGTTTTATCGTCTGTATCTGGTTTTTCTGTTTCATCTACCTTATCATCAGTATCTGGTTTCTCTGTTCCATCTACTTTATCGTCAGTATCTGGTTTCTCTGTTCCATCTACTTTATCGTCAGTATCTGGTTTCTCTGTTTCTTCATCCTTGATTAAATCATCTGGAATCTTACCAACAGCCATAACTTGTGACAAACCATATGCTTTTCCATCTACAAACACAACTGTTTCGCCACCATAAAAGCCACTACCTGTTACCATGCCTTCTATTGTTTTTAATTTTCCATCAGAACCTTCTACTGCAATGGTTACTTCTTTTCCTACCAATGCTGCGGAATAATTTGTCACTGCAATATCATTCATATTTGTAATTGCTGTCTGCAAATCATTCATTGTCTGTATAGATGACATTTGTGACAACTGTTCCATCATTTCAGAATTACTCATTGGATTTGTCATATCCTGATTTTGTAACTGTGCTGCAATCAATTTCAAAAAGTCTGTAGAATCTAACGTTGTTTTGCTGTAAGTGCCGGGTTTTCTTAAACTGTCTTCTGCTCTTTTGTTATAAGCAGCACTAATACTATCTATTGCCATACAAAACTCCTCCTTTTATTCCATATTCCACAAGCCCAACCGCATTTGTTGAATAAAACCAGCAGAACGTTCTGCTTGCAGTTTATGCTGATGTTGTTTTTGTTGTTCTTCTTTTTGTCTGTCAAAGCCTTCGCCTTTTGACTCTCTGTTTTGGTCTTGTGTTTGCATTTCTTTTTTGTTGACTTCAACTGTTGTTTCATTTCCTGTGTTTTGCTCTATAATAGAACTAATTTCTCTTGCTTTTTCTGCTAACAAACTACTTGTTTTTGCATTTTCTGCAAACATAGAAACATGTGCCTGACCATTTTGCATTACCAACTTAATTGTAATTTTACCCAATTCTTTTGGCATTAGTTGAATTTCAAACTCATTTTCATGTTGTGCAAATTTTGCTAACATTTTATCAGATACTTTTTGTGCCATATTGGCATCAGTAATTTGTGTATTTTCACCAACTTTGATGTTAACAACATCATCAGAAAATGTTCTTTTGCTTGTTGTAGAAGTATTTTCTGACAATTCTTTATCATCTGAAGTATCCATTTGTTTGTTATCAGACTTTGTTTCTGTTTTTTCTTCTGTCATAACAACAGGTGCTTCTATTTCCTTTGTTTGTTCTGTTTTTACTTCTGCTTTCACAGTTTCTGTTTTAACAACTTCCGTTTTTTGTTGTTCTTGCTGTTGTTTTGGTTGTGCTTCCACCACTTTTTCAACATCTTTTGTTGTGTCTTTTGAAACAGTTTGTTCTGTTTCTACTTTTGTTTGTTGTGGAGTTTGCGCAACCTTTTCACTTGTCTGTTGTTGTGGTGTATCAACAACAACTTCTGCTTGTTCTGTTGCATTTCCAGTTGCTTGTGTCATTTCTACTGCTTCTGTCTGTACAACAGGTGTTTCTGTAACAGTTTGCTCTACTTGTGTGTCTACTGGTACAATATTGGTATTTATCGCTGCTGCAAACATTGCTAAATCCACTTGCTGCACCATAGTTTCCTTTGCATCTTCGCTATCCTTTTCTGTTACATTTTCTTTTTGTTGTGTTTCTGGCTTTGTAGTATCTTCTTTTTTATCAACCTTATTTTCTTTGGTGTTCTTTGTATTTTTTGTGTCTTTTTTTTCAGATGCATTTGGTTTTTGTTGTGCCTCTGCCGTCTGTTTCATAAAACCATAAAATACTTCCCCTTTATTATTGTTGACATTCATTTTAACTGCATTTGCTTGTAATGCTACAAAGTCATTTAATGTTACATTATCCACAACTTCACCTCCTTAAAAATATAAAAGTATTTATAGTAAAAAAAATTACTATCAAAAATTATTTACTTGCAATACGACTAAAAGAAACAAATTCTTCTATCAACATTTCTTCTTCCTTTTGTTCTTCTTTGTGGTAAACCTCTAATTTTTTTTCTTTTAATTTTTCTAAAGAAGAAGTATCTTGTTTTGCTGCTACAACTTCATTTCTTTTATTTTCCTCATCTACTTTGATAAGGGCTAATTTTTTTTCTTCCTGTTTAATAGTAACTTCCAATCTTCTCAAATAAGCTTCAAAGCCAATCGATTCTATAATTGTGATTCCTTCCACTTTTTTCTGGTTAAAATCCTCATTACACTTTTTATATTCTTCTTCTAAATTATGTATGACTTCTTCTTGTTGATGCATTTTTGCTAATATTTTAGCGTGTTCATTTTTTAATGCATCCAAAACCTGATTTTTATAACTCAACACTGTACCCAATGTAAAATTAAATTTTTTCATAGTTCCCCCTAAAAAATCACTTTAATATTTTTTCCATTTCTGCAACAACTTCCTCATATGAAAATTTATCTGTTACACTTTGTTTTAAAAATCCATTTATCTTATCTATTTTAGAAATTGCATAATCCACTTTTGGATTTGTACCTGCTTTATAGGCACCTATGGAAATCAAGTCAGCATTTTTATCATATACACTCATAATATCTCTCATTTTAGAATTTAACTCTTTATGTTTTTGTGAAACAATGCTGCTCATCAAACGGGAGATGCTTGCATTTACATCAATCGCCGGAAAATGGTTACTATTTGCCAACTTTCTAGTTAATACAATATGTCCGTCTAAAATACCACGAACAGTATCAGCAATAGGCTCATTGGTATCATCACCTTCCACCAAAACAGTATAAACTCCAGTGATAGAACCACGTTTAAAGTTACCACTTCTTTCCAACAATTTAGGTAATTCTGCATAAATGGAAGGTGTATATCCTCTTGCCACAGGCGGTTCTCCTACAGCAAGTCCAATTTCCCTTTGTGCCATAGCAAAACGTGTCAGCGAGTCCATCATTAAAAGCACATCATATCCTTGGTCTTTAAAATATTCTGCAATCGTTGTTGCTACCATAGGACATTTCATTCTTAACATAGCAGGCTGGTCACTTGTTGCAACCACAAGTACAGAGCGTTTCATGCCTTCTTCCCCTAAATCTCTCTGCATAAATTCTAAAACCTCTCGACCACGCTCTCCCACAAGTGCAATTACATTAATATCTGCTTTTACATTTTTAGCAATCATACCTAATAAGGTACTTTTTCCAACACCACTACCTGCAAAAATGCCTATTCTTTGTCCTTTTCCTATGGTTAGTGTGCCATCAATCGCTTTTACTCCAAATTCCATTTTTTCTGTAATAGGAGGTCTTTCCAAAGGATTAATATAAGGACTTTCTACTGTATAGTATTCTTCTGCTTTAAAAGAGCCTTTCCCATCTATAGGATTTCCCATAGCATCAATAGCTCTCCCCCTTAAAAAATCACCCACAGGTATTTTTAATCTTTGTTTTGTATTTCTAACAAAACTTCCAACTGCAATACCACTCATATTATCATAGGGCATTAAAAATATTTTTTCATCTTTAAAACCTACAATTTCGGCTGGTATCTGTTTATTACTACCTTCATTATAAATCAGGCTAATATCACCCATACTTGCTTTTCCACCAGAGGCTTCTATGCCCATGCCGACAATATTTTCAATTTTGCCTATATGGCTGATTGTTTCTGATTCTAATACTAAACTAGCCATTTTTTGGAACATATTCACCCCTCCTTATCATAAAATAAGAGGCTTTACTTTGTAGTGAAAGCCCCTTAACACACTTTTTTCCTAAACATCGGGACAAAACTTGATTATTTTTTTAACGATTACAAAGGATTAAAAACAACATTATAATGGTGCGCTGTTCAAAATCTCTTTAATGTTTACCATTTGTGTACTTGCACTTGCGTCAATAATTTCATCTGGTAATTCTATAATACATGTTCCCGGAGTTTCATTTTCCATTACAACAATTTTAACATGGTCTGAAAGATGGTTTAAATGTTGAAGTAGCACAGTATCTCCTTCTACCATCAATTCCGCGTCACATCTAGCGATATATACCTTTGCCCATTCCCTTGTTTTTAATCTTTCTGTAGCAGAAATAACCATTCTCTCAATCACTTCTTCACTGGATTTTAAACTTACTTGTATTACTTTTTCTGCTATAGCAATCGCCACATCTTTTAACTGATTACGATACCTTTTTAACAAATCTTCTTTCATTTGTTCCACATTTTCTATAACTTCTTTTACATCCTGCAATGTGTTTCTACTCATTTTTTCATATTCTGTTTTACATTCTGTCTCAGCTTTTTTTCTGCCTTCCAGCATACCTTTTTCGTAACCAGATTGTTCTGCCGCCTTTTTCATTTGTTCTATTTGTTCTTTTGCCTTTTCAACTAATGCTTCTGCATCTTCTTTTGCCTTTTGCAATATTTCTTCTGCTTTTAGGGCAGCCTCTTGTTCAATTTCTTTTGCTCTAAGGATGCTTTCTTCAATTTCCTGTTCTGCCCTTTGTTTTTCTTCCCAAAATTCTTCCTCAAAAAGATTCTCTTCTTCTACAATTTCTTCTGTTTCTTCTACTTCTTCAGAAACAATATCTTCTTTTTTTGTTTTTTTTTCTTCTACCAGTTGAGGCAAATCATCTAACAGTCGAATCTTTTTTTTCATCTCCTGTTCTTCTTTGTCCCTATCAACCTTGTTCGGCATATATTCTACTATATCATGATTATCATAAAATTTAAAGATGCTATTACGCAATAATATCATCCCTTCCGCCTTTCATAATGACAATTTCACCCTGTTCTTCCAGTTTTCTGATAATACCAACAATTCTTTGTTGTGCATCTTCCACATCTTTTTTACGAACATTTGTTGTAATTTCAAGGTCGGACTTAATAGATTCAGCCATACGAGAAGACATATTTGCAAAAATCATACTCTTTACTTCTTCGTTTGCACCCTTCAGTGCAAATACAAGGTCTTTGCTGTCACAGTCACGCACAAAGCGTTGGATAGACCGATTGTCCATTGTGGTAATATCTTCGAATACAAACATTCTTTTTCTAATTTCTTCTGCCAATTCTGCATCTCTTTCAGAAAGACCATCAAAAATACTTTTTTCACTACTTCTGTCCATATTGTTCATTACTTCAGCAATATAATCAATACCACCCACTTGTTTGTAATCTGTTGTGAGCATATTTGCAAATTTCTTTTCTAATTCTCTTTCAACAATTTTAATAATGTCTGGTGCCACACTACTCATTGTAGCAATACTATGTACTACTTGCAATCTTTTTTCATCACTTAAATTTTCAATCACCTGTGAAGACAGGGAAGAATCTACATATGCTAGTACAAGTGCTATGGTTTGTGGTCTTTCCTGTGACAAAATGGTCACTAAGTTTGGGCCATCTGTTTTTCGGATAAAGGAAAAAGCTCTTGTTTTTAATTGTTTTGAAACTCTTTCTAGCAAACCATGTGCAACAGATTCACCAAAAGCCTTTTCCAATACCGTTTTTGCATATTCCAAACCACCATCTGTTACTACTTTTTGTGTCAAGCACATTTTATAAAACTCATCTAAAATTTCTTCAATTTCCTCTGGTGTAAGATGTTGTAGTTTTGCAACTTCAACGGTAAGTTTTTCTAAGTCTTCTTCACTCAGATGTTTATAAATTTGAGAGGCCTTATCTACTCCTAACGAAACAACAACTGCGGCTGCTTTTTGTTCTGTTGATAAAGCACGCTTACCTTCAGGCATTGTCCTCGCCTCCCCTTAACCAAGTTTTAATGAGCTGTGCTGATATTTCTGGATTATCTTCCGCAAATTTACGAATATTATCTTTTAATTCCATACTCTTTTCATTTTGTATCCGTAACAATTCTCTGGAAGCCTTTTCATCTTCTGTTTCCTGTGCTGCATTTAAGGAAGGTACCACAAGAGTTTCCGTCAATTGTACATCTGCAAGTGCTTGTTCCTTTGCTTTTTTCTTTCTTCTTCGAAGCAAAAATGCTAAAAGAAGTAAGAGCAATAATAATACTGCTGCTGCAATAATTCCAATGAGCAACCATCTGCCAAAAGAAAAAGTATCTGTTTCTGTTGGCTGTGTAGTATCCATAAAGAAAGTTGCACTTTCTATTGCAATTTTTGTAGCTTTATCCACATCGTTGATACCTGCTGCATTTGCAATAATATCTCTTAAAGCATTTCTGGAAAAATCACCAAAATCGGTACCATTTACAACAACAGATACACTTAAATCTTCCAGATTGCCAGTATCCATTTGTACTTGTTCTTTAATCTGGTCTACTAAGTAGTTAATATCTTGTTGATTTCTAATATAATTTTCTGTTCCTGTTGTTTCTAAATCTCTTACACCATAAATAGGAATTTCTGCATTGGTTTCCGTTCCTGGTATACCACCCACATTTTCGCCATCTGGTCTTTGCAACTCTTGGTCAATGGAAACATTACCTGGAATACCAACTTTGTCTTCTTCGTTTGGTGGTGCAGAATAATTGATAATTTCTCTAATTCTTTTATCAATATCTACAGTTGCTTTGACAGAAACTTTAACATTTTCTTCTCCATAAACGGGTCTTAAAACTTCTAATACCTTGTTTTTGATATTATTTTCAATTTCTCTTTCTACATCCATTTTTAACTGTGCAGAAAGGCTTCTGTCACCGTCTGTATCTTTAATGGAAACATCATTACCATTTCCGTCAAGAACTCTAATATTTTCAAATTTTATTTTAGATACACTAGTTTCTACCAGTCTTTGGATACCTTCTACCTGTGCTCTGGTTGGCGTGCCGCCATCTTTCATGGTTACACGAACACTTGCACTTGCTTCCATACTTACATTATTTCCAATTACATATTTTTGTTCTTCTGCTGGTGTAATAATAACGCTTGCATCTCTTACACCATCAAAAGCACGTATCGTTGCAGCAATTCTATCTTGCAAATAGAATATTTCATAATTTCTTCTATCTGCATCTGTTGTCATCATACTGATATTATTAGTATATGTATCATAAGAAAAACCGCTTTTTGGATAGCCTGCCATGATTAACTGTGCACGCAAAGTATCTACTTGGCTTTCTGGTACTAAAATGGTTCCACCAGCTCTATATTTATAGTTGACTCCTGAATCATTTAATACTGTAGCAATTTGTGTTGCTTCTGTTTCATTTACTTCCTGAAAAAGTACAACATAAGGTCTTGTATTCAAATAAAACGCAAGACCAGCACAGCCAAGTAAAAGTAAAATAAGACCAGCAACAATCAGTCGTTTTGCTCTTGTATTTAGTTTTTTAATCGTCTCTTTTATTTTTGTCCATATGGCTTTTAATTTCGTAACATCCAATTTAAACCCCTCTTGACTTTCTTAGATTCGTCTTGCTTATAAAACCTCTGTTTTCTCTTTCCTTACTATTATTTTATACTAAAATTCCCCCATTGACAAATTAAGAAATTTTTACAATGATAATTTTATAAATTGATACGCATAATTTCACTGTACGCATCTAATGCTTTATTGCGCAGCTGCACTAAAAGGTCCACAGCAAGTTGTGCTTTTGCTGCTGCTACTGGTTCTGCGTGAGGGTCGTCTGTTTGACCTGTTGCCAACAGATATTTTTGCTTTTGATATTCGTCTTCTGTTGCAATCACATCATCAATTGCTTTACGAAACACATCTGCAAATACAGTTTGTCCAGCTAATGTTTCTACATCTTTTATTGTTCCAGAGCTTACCCGTGTTGTTTGAAAGCCCTCTCCAAATTGCATCAGTTGTATTGGGTCTATAAACATGACTTATTCCCTCCAAAAGTTTTATTTTTATCTTCCTATTTCCAGTGCTTTTGTCGCCATTGCTTTTACTGCATTAAAAGCAGTTAAATTAGCATCATACCCTCTGGAAGCAGACATACTGTCTATTGTTTCTTTTACCAAATCAACATTTGGCATCATAACATAACCATCTACATCAGCATCAGGGTGTAGTGGGTCATAAACTGGTTTAAAATCTCTATCATCTTCCACAATTTCAGCAACACGCACACCACCTGCGGAACCAATACTTTTTACTTTACGACCATTTTCTCTTACCCCACGTGCAGCCCCATTTAATACTTCTTGGAAACTTCTATTTTTTACAGTTTCAAAAACAACCATTTTTCTTTTATAGGGACCACCATCTTCTGTTCTTGTGGTTTCAAGATTAGAAATATTTTCTGATGCAACATCTAGCCGCATTCTTTCTGCTGTCATACCAGAAGCACTAATATTTAATGCACTTAAAAACGCCATTTACCATCACTCCTATGTTATTGTCCTCTAATTGCAGTACGCAATCTGTTATAGTCAAAATTAAAAGATTGTATTAAATATTGATATTGAATGGTTGCTCTTGCCAGTTCTGCACTTTCCGCAGTCACATCTACATTATTATCGTCCATGCTCATAAATTCATTTTCTGTATCATGCACCGTCATTCTTGTATCCCTAATTGCTTCTCTCATATCTTTATAAGACCTGTTTTTACTGCCAGTCAATTTTAATCTCCTGTCCAGCTCATCTTCAAAGGTTACATATTCTGCTTTAAAGCCAGGTGTATTTTGATTTGCAATATTATTCATTGTAATCTTTTGTTTTTGCCATAAATAATCTAATGATTTTTCCGTCATTATTCCAGAATTTCCTAACATAAAGTCCAAACTTTTTCACCTCGATTTCAGTCTTTTTTTGTCTTTTTTTAATGTATCATTATACATTGTTGTTTTACAATCACATAAGTGGCATATTAATGTATTTTTTGATGATTCTTATTATATTCCAAAACCCCATAAAAAGCAACACATATACTTTCATTTCAACAAAAAAATATGAAAATTCATATAATTTATCAGCAAAGGCATAAATTTTCGGCAGATTTAACATTTTATAACATAATATAGCACGTTTTTTTATTTATTTTCTACATAAAACTATTTTTTTGACTTACATTATTTTCTAAAAATTAATTTGTTTTACCATATTTATGCCTATTTCCTTGAAATAATAAGTTTTTTTCTATTAATTTCATTATTTTTATGTCAATATAAAAATAAATTTTTACCAAATATCGACAATTATTTTCTACTTTTATATGTACTGTTATACAAAGTATAATATATTGTATTGCTACTTTTTTTTGCCACTAGATATAATTATTTTCTCATTTTCCTCTATCTCATTATATTCTTCTATCTTATACAATAACACAACTTTTTTATTTTTTTATCAGACATCCAAATTCTCTTATTTGCTTAATAAGACACCACTGCAACAGAGCAATCTCCAATCTTTGCCTTTTCAATTGCTGCTTCTACCAACAATTTAAAACTTTCTCCTGACTCTGTTGCTCCACTAATCATATCAATATCAGCAGATTGCTTTTCCAAAAGTTGGTTTGCATATCTTCTTGTATAATTATTAGGATAGGTTTTATATACTGGATTCATCGTACGCATATATGCAGTATCCCAAGACTTAACAAAACCAGTTGGTGTCGTTGCATTATATTCCACTGTTACAATTTCTCCATTGCTCACGCAAATTGTTACGTATTCCTGCCAACCATATCCTATTTCAAAACCATCAATATGTGCTGTATAATAACCATCTTTCAGTTTTGCTTCCTTACTGCTACATCCACTCAAAGAAAACAGCATGATGATTGCAAAAAAAACTGCTATTATTTTTTTTATCATATTGTCCCCTTCTCTCTTTTCATTCTATGATTCATGTGACACAATGGCGACAGAACAATCGCCAATTTTTGCTTTTTCCAAAGCTGCTTCTACCAGTAATTTAAAATTTTTTCCAGAATTTGTTGCTCCACTCACAGTATCAATCGCAGCAGAAGATTGTTTTTCCAAAAGTTGTGCTGCATACCTTCTTGTATAATTATTAGGATAGGTTCCTTGTGATTGATTCATATTGCGCATATATGCCATATCCCAAGATTTTTTAAATCCTGCTTTGTTAATGGCATTATATTCTACTGTAATAATTTTTCCATTGCTCACACCTATTGTTACATACTCTTGCCAGCCATGCCCAACTTCAAAGCCATCTATATGTGCTGTATAATAACCATCTTTTAGTTTTGCTTCCTTACTGCCACATGCACTCAAAGAAAACAATATCATTGCTACAAAGAAAATAGAAATTATTTTTTTTATCATATTGTCTACTTCTCCCTCAATATCAAAATAGCAAACTTCTCTAGTAAAGCAAAGTCTTTTCTAGAGAAGTCAACTCATTTTAACCTAGTTACATTTTTGTATGGAACTCCTCAACCATTTTTTGTAATGCAAGTGCTTGTTGTGTTAATTCATCTACAGAATTTGTACTATCTTTACTTACTTGTAAATTTTTAGATGCAATATTTGAAATTGCTTCCACTGCATACGCAATATTTTCTAATGCAACCATTTCACTTTCAACAGAAACTAAAAGTTTATCTGTAATACCTGTAATTTCCTGTGACATTTCTGCAATATCATTCATAGAAACAGATGTTTCATTTGCTACTTTTACGCCTGTATCAATGGCTGTTGCAGAATTTTTAATAATATCTGTTGTATATTTTGCAAAATCCGAACTTTTTGCTGCAAGATTTCTAACTTCATTTGCCACAACAGAAAAACCTTTTCCTGCTTCTCCTGCTCTTGCAGCCTCAATCGAAGCATTGATTGCTAATATATTTGTCTGGAATGCAATATCTTCCATAAACTTTGTTGTTTTACTAATTTCTTCTTCACTTGTTCTAATGTTATCCATTGCTTTGAGAAGTTCTTTCATATGTCCAACGCCTTCTTCAAGTTTTTGTTCTACCTTTGTTGTCAGTTCTTTTGTATCTTTTGCATTTTCATCTACTGCTACAATACTATGAGATATTTCATTTGATTCTTCTATTAGCTTTTCTATAGATTCTGCTTGTTCTTCACTTGCAACTTGCACACTTCTAGCATCGCTAGAAACACCGATTGCAGCACTAGAAAGTGTATTTGCAGCAGATTGTATTTCTTTAATCATATCACTTAAAGAATTAATAATAAAATTCGTAGATTCTTTTAAAACTACAAAGTCCCCTACAAAATTTTCTTCTACATTTTTTGTCAAATCCTTTTTTGCAACAGACATCAATACTTCTCTTAGTTCCATAATATATTTACTAATATCTCTTACTGTTTCTTGTAGAGATACAGATAAATCTTGTGTTTCATCATTGGTTTGCAACACATCAACAGGACTTGTAATATCTCCAGTTGCCAATTTTTGTATCCTTTGTTTTACATTTCTAATTGGGCCAGAAATTTTACTTGAAAAATAAGTTGCTATTATAGTTGCAATAAGACAGCAAACCAATGCTACCAAAACATTACTTACAATACTTCTTAACTGTACTGCTTTAAATTCTTCATAAGGTAAAAACAATGCCATATACCAATTTGCACCTCTTACCGGTGTATATGCTACAAATTGTTTTTTTCCATTTACTTTTAATTGCCGGATATTGGTTTCTCCAGTATACATATTTTGAAATAAATTTAACAATTCTTCATTGCCAGCATACAGCTCTGATACATTTGTTTTATTTTCTACAAAACTCATATCAGGGTGTGCCATAATAACACCATTTGCATTGATAATAGCTGCATAACCACTATAACCAATATGCAAATTACTAACAACATCATTTAATACATCATATTTATAACTACCAACAATATAATATAATACTTCTTCTCCAGCTTTCACTGGAGAACCTATCACAATTTGCAGCTGGTCATCTGTATATTCCACATCATTTACTACTAAATTTCCTGTTTCCTGCATTCCTTGAAACAATGTAGTTGTATCTATTGATTCCGGACTATTTTCCGTACCACAATAAAATTTTCCATCTGGTGTATATAAAGACAGCCAGACAAATTCAATTCCAGAAGTTGTTGTTGTTAATATTTCTTTTTTTTCTTCTAATGTTGCATTGGCATCTTTTAAAGTTCCTCTATCAGAAAGAGAGAGAATTCGGTCTGCTAATATATGTAAATTTCCTTCTACTGTTTGGGAGGAAATCTTTGTCAAAGGTCTTAGTAAATCCTCTACTAAGGTATTTGTCAGTACACCAATGTTATACATCATAACTCCCGTTGTAAATACAGCGACGCAAAGCACTCCTGCAATTGCAGTCGTTATAATTTTTGCTTTAATACTTCTATATTTTCGTATTTCCAACATTTATCATTTCCCCCCAATAATCATTTATCATTATTTGTCAAAAAAGCAGTACGGATTTATGATGCCGCACCGCTTTTCTTCATTTAATATTTGCTATCAAAATTTTGTTCCTGCTGAAAATCATAATTTTCATATTCTGTTGTATTGTCATAATCCACTGGTTTATATATCATGGTGTCTTCCATTCCTGTTAAACCTTTTAACTTAAATTGACCTATCAAAGATTTTAACATTTCAGACTGGCTTGACAATTCTTCACTAGCTGCCGCACTTTGTTGTGCTGTTGCAGAGTTTGTTTGAATAACTGCAGAAATTTGTTCCATACCAAGAGTTACTTGGCTAATAGCAGAAGATTGGTCTTTTGATGCCGCAGAAATTTGACTAATAATATTTGCAACTTCTTGCACACCTTCCACAACAGAATTTAAAGATTGTGCTGTTTCATTTGCAATTTCTTCTCCATTTTTTACTGCTTTAATAGAATTTTCAATTAACTTCGCTGTATTTTTAGAAGCATCTGCACTTCTGCTGGCTAATGTTCTTACTTCATCTGCTACAACTGCAAAACCTTTTCCAGCTGCACCTGCTCTTGCTGCTTCTACCGCTGCATTTAAGGCAAGAATATTGGTCTGGAATGCAATATCTTCAATGGTTTTAATAATTTTTCCAATTTCACTGGAGGAGTTACTAATATCTTTCATTGCCTCCAGCATATTTTTCATTCTTTCACTACTTTCAGATGCTTCACTTTCCACTTTTCCAGCTCTTTGATTTGCTTGGTTGGCATTTTCTGCATTTTTTGATACTTTGTTTGAAATTTCTGTAATTGTTGCAGATAATTCTTCCACAGAACTTGCTTGTTCCGTTGTTCCTTGGGAAAGTGCTTGTGCACCACTGGAAACCTGCCCTGCGCCACTGGAAACTTGCATAGAAGATTCTGCCACTGTTTGCATTGTTTCACAAATTTTATCTATAAATTGAAAGATAGATTGTTCGATTCCTGAAAAATCACCTTTAAATGGTTCTTTCCCTGCTTCTCTTTCTATTCTAAAGTCGCCATCTGACATTCTTTGCATGGTATTACTAATTCGGTCAATATAATCGGATAAGGTTGCAATCGAAGAACGAACACTATCTGCCATCTCTCCCAATTCATCACGAGATTCATATTCTAAAGAAGTATGTACATTTCCTTTTGACATTTCATTCATTGCATATAATACTTCATTTAATGGTGTCAAAATTAAACGGCTCAATTTTGCTACCATTAACATTGCAATAATAATCGCAATAATTAATATAATAATAATAGAAATATTTACTTTTGTTGTAATACCAGCTGCTTCTTCTGTCTGTTTTTGTATAATATCACTTTGTTCATTCACAATAGTATTTAAACAACTTTCAACTTCATCAACAATAGACTGATATTCACCTTTATACATTTCAAATGCTTGCCTATTAAGTTCCTCATCTCCTGAGGAAGTTAGAACACCAATTTGATTTCCTATATTTGTCATTTTTCCAAGAGAAGCCTCTAAAGTTGTAAATAAGTTAGCATCCACTCTCGCACTTTGTTTATATACACTGATAATATTATTCAATGTTGTCATATCCTCAGTTACACCTTGCATCTGTTTGTTAACTAAGTCTATATCTGTTTCTAATAAAGCTCTTAACATACTCACTTGTACTTTTTCTAATTCTATTTGTATTTGTTGGGAATATCTTGTATTTGGTACTGCTTTTTGTGAAAAAGTTTCAATACTATTATTCATATGCCCGATACTGATAAAAGCAGTCACTCCTAACACAAGCGTTACAGCAATAATAACTGCAAGACTAACTAATAGTTTAGTCCTTACTTTCAAATTTTTCATAAATTGTCCTCCTCGTTTTTGCTTGGTTCTATATAATAAAAATAAGAAATAGAAATTAAAAGATGTCAAATTATTTTCTAAAAGATGGATAGAAATAAGTCCATTTTTATAACTCATTTTTTGAAAAATTTAGAACAAAATTTAAATTCTATTTTCTTACTCAACAAAGAAAATTAAAAAAACTTGATTTTATATTTTATAGAGAAATTATTTAGGAACTAAAAATTGACCACATCATGTATACTTATGTATTAACATATACTTTAATATAACATCTTACGACAGCATAGTCAATGATATTCCAACAAAAAACATAATTCTAAGAAATAAACTTTTTACTATAAATTCCATAATTTTCTTGTTATTCTCTTGTTATTAATATATTAATAAAAGAGTATAAAAAATGTATTTTTTTATGCTTTATTACACGAAAAAAGCGGCATCTTAAGATACCGCTGTGGAAAAGAGTGTAGACTTACTCTCTCACCTGCAACCCTGCAAGTTTTGCCAATTCAAGGACAGAACTTTTTGCTACTTTTTTGCCTTTGTAATCAATCAAGTCATCCATTGCACCAGTAAAGATATCTGCAGGTTCATATTTTTTTAGGATTACTTTTTCATCATCTACAAAAATTTCCAAAGAATCTTTTTCTTTGATGTTCAAAACCCTTCGCAGTTCAATAGGCAATACAACGCGTCCTAACTCATCCACTTTTCTTACAATTCCCGTTGATTTCATTTTAAAAATCCTCTCTAAAAAATAAAATTTGATTTTTAATACCTATCGAAATGACTATATCACATTTGTCAAACAATGTCAACTTATAAAAAAACAGAAAGAAAATTTGTTTATTTTTATAGCAATTTTTCAATCAGCACAGAATATATTACAATAAGAAAGAAAAAGGATTGGTTAGTATGTTAAACTTTATTTGGGTATTTTGTATTTTATTTGGTATATTGTTTGCTCTTGTCACAGGTGAGATGGGTTCTGTTTCACAAGCTGTGTTGTCAGGTGGTAGAGATGCTGTAAATCTTGCCATTACAATGGCTGGTGTTGTTGCAACATGGAGTGGAATTATGAAAATTGCAGAAAGAGGAGGTATGATTTCCACTTTATCAAATCGTTTTGCACCCCTATTGCATTTTCTTTTTCCAGACATTCCCCCAAAAAGTAAAGCACTTCAATACATATCTGCTAATTTTATAGCCAATTTTTTAGGTTTAGGCTGGGCAGCCACACCTGCTGGTATTCTTGCTATGAAAGAATTACAAAAATATAATAAAAATAAAGGCAGTGCCAGCAATGCCATGTGTATTTTTATGATTATTAATATGTCATCTCTGCAAATTGTTACAATTAATATTCTTGCCTATCGTACCCAATATGGGTCTGCAAATCCTGGCGAAATTATAGGGCCTGGCATCATTGCCACTCTTTTTTCAACCTTAATCGGTGTTTTTGTAGGCAAGTTATTAGAGCGGAGGTGGCACCGTTGATATTTTTTTTATATCTTTCTGACTTTATTATCCCCATTACCATCTTATTTATTGTAGTATTTGCCTGCATTAAAAAAGTCAATATTTATGATGCATTTATAGAAGGTGCAATAGATGGTTTAAAAACCGTAATGGATATATTGCCTACTTTAATCGCTCTAATGGTTGCAGTAGCAGTATTACGGAGCAGTGGATTCTTAAGTTTTTTAACAGAAATACTAAAACCTTTTGTAGAATGGACAGGATTTCCAGCGGAAATTATACCACTTAGTTTGATGCGTTTGGTATCTTCCTCTGCTGCAACTGGTCTTTTAGTTGATTTATTTACAACCTATGGCACAGATTCCTTTATTGGCAGAATTTCCTCTGTTATGATGAGTTGTACAGAAACTGTATTTTATACTATGTCTGTTTACTTTACTGCTGTCAAAATTACAAAAACTCGTTTTACACTTGTTGGAGCAATCGCTGCAAATATCGCTGGTATTGTTGCCGCTTATTACATAACTTTACTACTTTTTGGCAGATAAAGAGCCAATATACTTTTATTGGCATAAAGCATTTTTTCATGCTTTATGCCAAACTTTGCTTTTTTAATATTTTTTATAAAACGCTGCAATCGCTTGTGCAAAATATTCTGATGCCCCTATGCCATATTTTTTATCTATCATAGGTATTATTTTCTGATTGTGATAATATTGTGCAAGTCCCATCATAAGCCCTTTTTCCTGCTTTAGTTGACAAAATTGTTTCATAACAAAAGCATACTCGCCAACGATTTCTTTCACTTCAAAGGAATTTACATCACAACCTTGTTTTTTTACCAACTTATATAAAATCATTTCTTCTCGTTTTTTATAACTTTCTGCAACCTCTTTACTAAGTGGCTGTATATTCAAAAAGGCTTCTTTCCCACCATACCATTCTACTACTTTTGCATAACGCTTTTGCATATCTTCTGAAGATACCACTTCCATATAATGATTCTTCCATTTTTCAACGCTACCAAATTCTGCAATCGCTGTTTGACGGATTTTATCCGGCATCTTATCAAACATCATTTTAAACATTTCTTGTATTTCTGTTTTGGTAAAAATTTCAAAATTCATTACATCCTCCCCTTTCAAAATGGTATCAATATGAGTAATTAACTTTTCAATGCGTTCTTTTTTTAAAAGTAACATCTTTTTTTGCATTTCTAAAATTTGATTTCTGTTAAGACCATTTTCTTTGATGACTGTTTTAATTTCCTTTAAAGGAATATCAAACTCTCTAAAAAATAATATTTGTTGTAACATTTCTAATGCTTTATTATCATAAAATCTGTAACCTGCCTCATTTTTTTCTGTAGGCAAAAGTAAACCGATTTCATCATAATAATGTAGGGTGCGTATGCTGATGCCTGTTATTTTTGAGATTTCTTTTACTGTCATCATTTTGTTTCACCTCCCTTTTTATTTTAACGTATAACGTTGCGTAAGAGTCAAGTATTTTCCATAAAAAAAATTCCACCAAAATTGATGGAATTTTTTTATTTTACTTTTCTAAAGGCTTCATAGCAGGGAACAATAATACATCACGAATAGAAACAGATTCTGTCAAAAGCATTACCATTCTATCAATTCCAATTCCCAAGCCGCCAGTAGGAGGCATACCATATTCTAATGCTGTAATAAAATCGTGGTCAATCATATTTGCTTCTTCATCCCCCGCTTCACGGAGTGCTTCTTGTTTCAAAAATCTTTCTTTTTGGTCAATCGGGTCATTTAATTCTGAATAAGCATTACCATATTCTCTACCAACAATAAATAATTCAAAACGTTCTGTAAAATCAGGCTTACTTGGTTTTTTCTTGCTTAAAGGAGAAATTTCTACAGGATAGTCAATAATAAAAGTTGGCTGAATCAAATTCTTTTCCGCATATTCTTCAAAGAAAAGACTTAAAATATCTCCTTTTTCATGTCTATCCTCAAATGCAATATGATGTTGCTTTGCTAATTTTTTTGCTTCTTCTGTATCTGCTACTGCATCAAAATCAACACCAGCATATTGTTTTACAGCATCTATCATTGTCATACGTGCAAATTTTTGCCCTAAATCTAATTCATGTCCGCCATAATTTATTTTTGTAGTACCTAATACCTTTTGTGCAACAGTACGGAATAAATCTTCTGTTAAATCCATCATACCTTCATAATCTGTAAATGCTTGATAAACTTCCAGCAAGGTAAACTCTGGATTATGGCGGATAGAAATTCCTTCATTTCGGAATACTCTACCAATTTCATAAACTCTTTCAAAACCACCAACAATCAAGCGTTTTAAAGGTAATTCCAATGCAATTCGTAAGTACATATCAATATCCATTGCATTATGATGGGTAATAAAAGGACGGGCAGCAGCACCACCAGAAATAGATTGTAATACAGGTGTTTCTACCTCTAAAAATCCTCTATTATCTAAAAAATTTCTGATTTCTTTAATAATGGCAGAACGTTTCATAAAAGTATCTTTGACTTCTGGATTGACAATTAAATCAATATATCTTTGACGATAACGTAATTCTTGGTCTTTTAAACCATGAAATTTTTCAGGCAATACTTGTAAACTTTTTGATAATAATGTTACTTCTTTTGCATGAATGGAAATTTCGCCCGTTTTTGTTTTAAATACAAAACCTGTTATTCCAACAATGTCCCCAATATCAAATTTTTTAAAAGCAGCATAATGTTCATCACCAATGTCGTTTCTGCTGACATAGCATTGTATTGTACCATTTCTATCTTGTATATGACAGAAAGAAGCTTTTCCCATAATTCTTTTAGACATTAAACGCCCTGCAATCGAAACATCTTGATTTTCTAATGTTTCAAATTCTGCTTTTACTTCATCACTATGTTTAGTTACTTCAAACTTTGTTTTTTCAAAAGGATTTTGTCCCTCTGCTTGTAATTGTGCTAATTTTTCTCTACGAATTTGAATTTGTTCTGTTAATTCCTGTAGTTCCTTATTTTCTTCCACAACTATTACCTCCTTATTTTTTAATTTCATCTATACGAAACTTTAATTCACCGGAAGGAGTTTCTATTATCACAATCTCCCCAGATTTATGTCCAAGTAAACCTAAACCTACAGGGGATTCATTTGAAATTTTGCCATTCATAGGGTCAGCCTCCGCAGAGCCAACAATGGAATATTCCACTTCTTCCTCAAATTCAAAGTCATATAATTTTACAGTGGAACCAACACTGATAATGTCATTATTCACTTCATCATCATCAATGACTTCTGCATTACGAAGCATTTTTTCTAACACAACAATTCTGGATTCAATTTCTGCTTGTTCTTCTTTTGCCGCATCATATTCTGCATTTTCAGACAAGTCACCTTGTCCTCTTGCTTCTTTTATTTTTTCTGCAACTTCTTTTCTACGAACTGTTTTTAAATTTTCTAATTCTTCTTCCATTTTTTTAAGACCTTCATAGGTCAAAATTACTTTTTTTTCTGCCATAACAGCAATTCACTCCTTTTATTGTATTTCAGCAAAACTGAAAGAGAATTTACCACTTGAAAAAGAGGCAGGTTTAACGCCTGCCTGAAAAATCTATTTTTTCTGTAAAATTATACTCTACTGATTGTTTGTTGTCAATCGAAAACAAAAACTTTATACCCGTTTTTCAAAGCAAGTCAGTGCTGTAACTGTAATTTCTTTTTGCTGCAACAGATTCGTTATTTTTATTAATGTTTCCTTATGATAATCCTGCTGTAAAAATTGATAAAAGCTGTGCTCTGTAATACGGAGAATGGCTTCTATTTGCTTTGATAAATATGTTTTTTTGTTCCATTTAAGCAATAATCCATTTGAAAGTAATAAATCATTTCGGCGTGCCATTAAACGTTGCATTTTTTGTTTATTTTGTGCTACATCAAAAAAGAAAGCATTTTTTTGTAGTTTATAATCATAATTTTCCATATCATTACTGCAATTAATAACAATATTAAATGCTTGAAATAATCTTGTATCAGAAAAAAGCTCTAAGCGTAATCCATATTCTTCATAAATTTCTTCCGCTCTTTGTAAAAAGTATTCTGGTCTTTCTGTATAAATAGAAAGATAATTGACAAAAGGATAAAGAGAGTCTAACACAATGTTTGTCATAAAATTTTCTTTTCCATCAATAATTAAAAACTTGCTGTGTTGTAATGTTTTCGACTGTCTTTTGATTGCTTTTTTTGCTGCTTCTAATACCAAAAGACTATGCAGGATATTGCCATAAGATATATCTATGATAGAAGGAAAAGCAATATCACAATAAAGTAGCAAAATATCAACTTCTTTTTGCTGCAATTCCCATAAAAGTTTTTCGATATTTTCGGCTTGTTGATAGATAGTTACATGATAACCTTTTGCATTTTCTAAATTGGTTTCCTGTATGTAAAAGGGATGGTGTAATAAATACCAATGTATTATAAAATCAGGAAACTTTAAAAAGAATTTAGGCATACCAAACTCTTCCTTTTTTTTAGAGGTTGTAATCTCTGCAAATTTCACTTTATCACATCCTTATTTTTATTCTTTTATTACAATATAGATACATTTTTTAGAAATATTTCCTTTTTTAAAAAGAGTATGATATAATGGAAAATAAATAAAAAACGGTATAAAAACAAACAAAAAGAAAGGGGAACAATTATGTATCAAAAGATAAAAAGGGGCATTGCTTTTTTGATAGCATTTTTCATATTAAATTGCAGCACAGTATTTGCTACACAACAAAAAGGATATTTGTTACCAGAAGAAAGCTATATGGTTGACAGAAGTGATATTTTTATAGCAGTATTAAATAATAGTTTATTAGCAGGATATGATATAGAAAACGGATTGCAGACACCTTTATTAATTAATTTCCGTGAAGTGGACACAACAGATGATAGTTTGTTGTATCAAGGAGAATGGGGTGCAGCAACTATGGCAATTTTTGCAGATAAACAAACACAACGTTTACAGTCTGTTGCTTTGATATTACCAAAAGACTATGTTTTAAACGGATACACACAAGAAGGACTAGATTATTTTGCAAGTATTGGTATTTTATCCGGTTTTTTTAATGGAGCTAATGCAAATGGAATAGAAGGTTCTCTATTAAGAGAACAACTTGACTTTTTTAATTTCGATTTTTATACATTACAGTCACAACATTATGAAATAGAAAACTTAGACTATTATTATGAAGTGGGAGCAAACTCTATTACTTTTATGATTACTGGAATTCCTTCTATAGCACAATGGTAAAAAAAATTAAAAAACAGAGAGTAGTAATCTATATACTACTCTTTTTTTATGCATAATTTACCAAAAGTATGACTATACTATCCATAAGGAGGAATGTCCTATGGAGAGCCTAAAACAACAGTTAACACAAGAAGGAAAAGAAATATTAGAAGTGATAGAAGAAATTAAAGAAAAACTGGAGGAAGCAAGAAAAAAATTTGACCAAGCTACAGATGATGCATTAATTGATTGCTATATTTATGAAATAAATGCATTATATAAAAAGTATGAATATTTTTTAAAAATTGCAAAAGAAATTGGATTAATTGCAATAGGATATGAAAAAATTGGTTAAATCTAAAACTGTGAAAACTTTCGTTTTCTTTTTTGCAGACGAAAGTTTCACAGGGTTTAACGGAAGGGGGACAAAAAAATGGATTCCACACAAATTATTACAGCAATGATTTTTTCATGTTTAGGCTTAATGACACTCATTATATTATCAAAACCAATTAAATTTTTATTAAAAGTAATCATTAATGCAGGAATTGGGGGTGTTGTCATTACTCTCCTCCATACCATGGGATTTCCAATAGGCGTTAATTACATGACTATCTTATTTACAGGTTTACTGGGAGTGCCCGGAATTGCAGGTCTTTTGCTACTTTGTGTTTTATTATGAGATTACATAAAAGAGGCATAATACTATATTTTATTATTATGCCTCTTTATCACTGCCATGTTTGATTAAAAGTAATTTCAGTCACCTTAAATTTATCAAAGCATATCATAATTTTTTTAAGATACCAATTTACATTCGTAATATCTGAATTTAATTTTAGCCTATTTACTGTCATTTGGAATGTGATTTGACCATCTGGAAAAACAAGCATAGATATGCCAATTTTTGTGTTTTTCCAATAAAACATTACTCCAATGATTTCATTGTTTTGCTCCTTTTGAAAAACAATTTCCATCCATTCTGTTTCTGAAATAGGATGTTCTGTCCAATTAAAAAGTTCATCCTGTAAAGGTAAATAACAAATTTTTCCGTCCTTTTTGATATTCCAACCATTTTTTTGCATTTCTTGGATTAAATCTTTGACAGAAAAATAATATTTATCATTTTTTAAAAGAAATATATCTATTGATGCTGAAATTGACATAAACCTAGAATATTATGGCATAATATCCACAAATTTTTCTTGCAACCGCATAAAAGAACTAGAAGCAGTTGCTAAAAGTATATTAGTTTCAGACACAGCTTTTGCTGTCATAGATGTAATTGTTTTTCCAACATGATTTGCTGTTACCGTAATCTGATATTTACAATTTTCCGGAACTGGTTTTAAAAATGTTGTGCTAATTTCAATGGTATTTATCATATTTTGTTTTGCATAATAATGGCATAACATACCAAAAGCAGTATCAAAAGCAGTAACAAAAATACCTCCATGCAAAATTCCCTCTGGATTTATCTGCCAATCTTGTACAACAAATTCCAAAGTAAGTGTTTTTTTTTCATAACTGCATGACACAAAAACAGGATTCATTCTTTTAATAATCCCTTTTTTAAAAATATAGCTGTCGTGAGAAAGACATCTTTGAAACCAATATTCCATATCTTGTTGTGTTTCTGTTTTCCATAATGCGCTCATTTGTAAATTCCTTTCTATATTTATTGTAAAAAGCTGTGTATTGTTTCATTAAAAATAGTGCTATTTTCATAATGTGGTAACATTCTTGTATTTTCAAATAAAAAATAACTTCCATCTTTTCTTATTTGCTCTATCAAATCCATTTGTTCTGGCGGATTACTTTTATTTTGTTCTCCCCATATGACACAAAATGGAATTTTAATTTCTTTTAATACTTTTTCAATGTCCGCATATAAAAATTGCGTACTGGAAGAAGCAAAAGTAAAACGAGCATTTTGATTTCCTCGATGTGCCATTGTATAATATTTTTGGATTAATTCTTTTGTAACGATTTCTTTGCTAAAAATCATTTTTTCTGTCAAACATTTTTTCATTTCCTTTTTAGAAGCTGCCCATAAAAAAAGTTGTGTTCCTAAAAGTGGAGATTGATAAATTATTCTTTTTATATTTTCTTTTTTGTCTGGAAATTTTTTTTGTAGGGCGGTAGGAGAAATTAATACCAATTTTCTAATATTGCTACTCTTTAAAGCATATGCCATCAATACAAAATCAGCAGAAGCAGAAGAAGCTACCACAAAAGCAGGACGCTGTATTACATTTTCAATAAAATGATTGATAAATAATGCATACTGATAAGCAGTATAGGTAATTTTCTGTTTTTGAGAATCTCCAAAACCGGGCAAATCTGGTACAAAAACTTGATACATACGACTTAAGCTTTCTATATTATTTTGCCATTCTGCGCCACTTGCACCAATTTCTGTGTTATGCAGCAATAAAAGAGGGCGACCTGCACCATATACTTGATAAGCAATTTTTCCTTCTTTGCTAAGATATTTTTTCTTTATTTCCCTATCTGGTTTATTTGCCTTGTAAAATATAATGTGTTGTATGGTAGTTATTACGCAAAGAAAGATTGCTGCTACAGCACAAAAAAATGAAATTCTTTTTTTATTTTGATTCATGCTATCACTCCTTTTCTTTTTGTTACTATTATACCATTTTTAAATGATATTGTAACAACAAAATTAGTTCTTTGTATCTAAAAATCCTCATAAATTGAAAACAGGGGGATAGATATGCGGGATTTTTTATATTTAGCAGCAGAATTATTTATGATTATTTGCATCCAATCTTTGTTAGAGGTTATGCTTTATGATAAAAAAGGCTATTATACTAAAGTAATCTTTTTTGCTGGATATGTTGCTTCTTTGGCATTGGTATTAAATTTTGCATATCAACATTTTTCAAAATTATTTTTTTTATTTCGTTTTTAATGTTTCACGTGAAACATCATAGGTTTCTATATTGCAATTTCTTTCTTCCTGTGATAAATTGTTAAAGGAATTATCCTATCAATTTTGTTTATCATTATTTTTATGATTATGGAGGAATAAAAATGAATTTTAAATTAGAAATTGCAACATTATTAGAAAAAGTAACTGGTGTAACACAACAGGAAATTATAAATGCAATCGAGATACCACCACAAAAGGAAATGGGAGATTTCGCTTATCCTTGTTTTCGCTTAGCAAAACAATTCAAAAAAGCACCTCCATTGATTGCACAAGAGTTATGTGAAAAAATAGAAAGACCAGATTTTATAGAAGAAATAAAAATTCAAAATGCTTATATTAACTTTTTTATCAATAAAAACGTATATAGTAAAGAAGTATTGCAGGAAGTATTAAAACAGGATTTCGGTACAAACAAAATAGGACAAGGAAAAACGATTGTCATTGATTATTCTTCTCCCAATATTGCAAAACCATTTCATGTAGGACATTTACGCTCTACCGTGATTGGAAATGCACTTTATCATATTTTTGAAGCTCTAGGCTATCATTGTGAAGGTATCAACCATTTAGGAGATTGGGGAACACAATTTGGTAAATTGATTGTAGCCTATCAAAAATGGGGTTCTAAAGAAGCCATTGAACAAAAGGGAATTCAGGAATTGATGAGAATTTATGTAAAATTCCATGAAGAAGCAGAAAAACAACCTGCTTTAGAAGATGAAGCAAGAAGTTGGTTTGTTAAAATGCAGGATGGAGAAAAAGAAGCCTTGACTTTATGGAAATGGTTTTACGATATTAGTATCAAAGAATTTGACAGAGTTTATGCTATGCTGCAAGTTCATTTTGATGCTTATACTGGAGAAAGTTTTTATAACGATAAAATGGCGGCTGTTGTGGAAGAATTAAAGCAAAAAAATCTTTTACAACAAAGTGAAGGTGCTATGATAGTTAATTTAGAAGAAGAAAAAATGCCTCCTTGCTTAATTATTCGAAAAGATGGTGGCACCTTATATGCAACAAGAGATATTACAGCCGCAATTTATAGAAAAAATACGTATCATTTTGATAAATGTATTTATTTAACTGCACTTGACCAAAATTTACATTTTTCTCAATGGTTTCATGTTATTAAAAAAATGGGATACGATTGGTGGAAAGATTTAATCCATGTACCTTTTGGTTTAGTAAGCTTAGATAGTGGAAAACTTTCTACTCGTCATGGCAATGTAGTATTGATGGAAGAACTTTTGAATCAAGCAATTGCAGAAACAAGCAAAATTATAGAGCAAAAAAATCCAGACTTACCAAACAAGCAAGAAGTTGCAAAACAGGTTGGTATCGGTGCAGTCATCTTTAATGATTTATATAACAGCAGAATCAAAGATGTTGTATTTTCTTGGGAAAGAATGTTAAACTTTGATGGGGAAACAGGCCCTTATGTACAATATACCCATGCACGTGCGTGCAGCATATTACGGAAAGGAAATTGCAGTTTAGCAGAAACCATTGATTACAGCAAATTAACAGATGATGTTTCTATGGAAGTATTAAAATTATTAGTGCAGTTCCCAGAAAAAATACAGGAAGCAGCAGACAAATTAGAGCCTTTTATTGTAACAAGATATTTAGTAAATCTGTCACAAGCGTTCAATAAATTCTATCATGATAACAGTATCTTAACAAGTGAAGAAGGTACAAAAGAAGCACGTATTGCACTTGTCATTGCAGTTAAAACAATCCTAAAAAAAGGACTAGCCTTATTAGGCATACAAGCACCAGAACAAATGTAATTTGTTAGTAATTGTTTTTTAAAATAGGGTAATAAAGGAGGAAATTCATTATTTATGAAAAAGTGCAAACTAATTTATAATCCCCATTCAGGAAATAAAACATTCAAATTTGATTTAGATATTTGTTTTTCAATATTTCAGCAGGCAGGATATGAAGTGCACGTTTTTCGTACAATTCAAAATGGTGATATTAGACAACATATTTTAAATATGAATACAGATTATGATTTTGTTGTTGTATCAGGAGGAGATGGAACCATCAATATTGTAGTCAATGCCTTAATAGAAAGAGGATTAGATATTCCTCTTGGTGTCATACCTTCTGGTACAGCAAATGATTTTGCTGCATTTCTAGACTTAAAAACAGGAAGTGTAGAAGAAGCCTGCCAGCTAATTGTCCACGAAAAACCTAAAAAAATTGACATTGGTCTTGTCAATGGACAATGTTTTATTAACGTCTGTGCTGGCGGACTTTTTACAAATGTTTCTCAAAATGTAGATAAAGATTTAAAAACCGCCTTAGGAAGTTTATCCTATTATCTGAAAGGAATAGAACAACTTGCTAATTTTCGTAAAATACCATTTCGCATCACAACAGAAGAAAAAAGCATAGAAGAAAATTTATATTTATTTTTGGTTTTAAATAGTGCTGGCACAGGGGGATTTAACCATATCGCACCTTCTGCTTCTATTACAGATGGTATGTTTGATTTTGTTGGAATCAAAGCAAAACCAGTCATTGAATTGCCTATCTTATTTTTAAAAATATTTAATGGAGAATTTGTAAAAGATAGTGGTGTTGTCTATTTAAAACAAAAAAGCTTTAAAATCGAATGTTTAGACAAACATTTTTATGAAACAACGATTGATGGAGAAAAAGGACCTGATATGCCATTAGATATTTCTGTTCTTCCAAAAAGACTTTCTATTTTTGGAAGATTTTAAAACTACAAAAAATCCTCATGTGTGAACTACCCATTGTTTAAAGTCAATGGGCTTCCTGCTTCCTAGACCTCGTAACCTACTATCTCCACAGGCGTAAATTCGGGCTGCACCATCCCTATAACGGTTTATACTGTACATTCGTACCTTGTATATTTTACGTGCTGAAGGAAAGCTTGGTTTTCACATAATATTTCTCAGCACAACCAGTTATATACAGTTATCAATGTTCATGTATAAATAGTATTATAGTAGAAAATATACATGGTGACAATAACTTATTTTGCGACCTTAACCCATCATCTAAAGCTAATGGGCTTGCGGTCGCACTACTTTAATTCTATGTTTTTTATTATCATTTTTAGTGCTTTCTTTTGTTTCACATGAAACATTTATTGCAATTATCTTCTATTGTAGTATAATAAAACAAAGTGATTTTATAAGGACTTTATTTTAGTTAGGAGATAATGCAATGAGTAAAGTAAGAGTCATATCTATCACAAACCAAAAAGGTGGCGTTGGAAAAACAACAACAGCAATTAATTTATCTGCATGGTTAGCAAAAAAAGGAAAAAAAGTACTTGTGATTGACGCAGACCAACAAGGAAATACAACCAGTGGCTTAGGGTTAGAAAAAAATGAAATTGAAAATACCATTTATAATGTGATGTTAGAAGAATGTTCTCTTTCTGATGTAAAATTAGTAACTTGTGTCAAAGAGTTGGAAGTTGTGCCTGCAAATATTCATTTAACAGGTGCAGAAGTGGAATTGATAGGAAAAGAAGATGGAAAATATATTTTAAAAAAAGAAATCGATGCCATCAAAAATAACTATGATTTTGTTATTATAGATTGTCCACCTTCTTTAAATGTTATTACTATCAATGCCTTGACTGCTTCTGATACTGTTCTTGTACCAATACAGTGTGAATATTTTGCATTGGAGGGATTAGAACAATTAATACATACCATTTATTTAGTGCAAAAAGGGTTAAATAAGCAATTACAATTGGAAGGTATTGTTTTTACCATGTACGATTTAAGAACAAATTTATCTCCTGAAGTAGTAGAAGAAGTAAAAAAAAGTATCTTTATGCTTCGCTCAGATAAAGACAACATTTATCATTCTATTTTATCGGAAGATATTTATTATGCAATTATACCAAGAAATGTAAGATTAGGAGAAGCTCCAAGTCATGGCTTACCCATTCATTTATATGACCCAAAATCAAAAGGTTCCGAAAGTTATGAATTATTAGCAGAAGAAATTTTGGAAAAGGAGTGGACATAATGGCAGCTATTAAAAAAGGTCTAGGCTCCAAAGGAAAGGGATTAGAAGCACTGATTAACACAAAAATGATAGAAAACAATGATGGTATATTAGAAATTGATATTAACAAAATAGAAACAAATAAAAATCAACCTCGCAAATATTTTGACGAGGAAAGTCTTTTAGAATTAGCAGATTCTTTAAAAAACTATGGCATGATACAACCCATCATTGTTAAAAAAGAACAGGATTCTTATGAATTAATTGCTGGTGAAAGAAGATTTCGTGCAGCAAAAATTGCTGGACTAAAAAAATTACCTGCTTTAATTAAAAATTTTGATGATACAACCTCTTTTGAAATAGCTTTGGTGGAAAATTTACAAAGAAAAGACTTAAACCCCATGGAAGAAGCAGAAAGTTTTCAAAAACTACAAAAAGAATTTTTATTAACACAAGAAGAAATTTCAAAAAAAGTTGGAAAAAGTCGTTCTGCTATTACTAATTCTATGCGTTTATTAAATCTAGACAGCAGAGTGATTAATTTTGTAAAAGAAAATAAATTATCTGGAGGTCATGCCAGAGCATTATTATCTATTTCAGATGGAGAATTACAATTTGAATTAGCAGAAAAAATAATAGAAGAAGATTTAAGTGTGAGAACAGTAGAGGGAATTGTAAAATCTTTGCAAAAAAAACAAACAAAACAAATACCTATTACAGAACAAAAAGCAGTAACATTTAATACAACTGCATATCGTTCGATTGAAAATGATTTAAAAAGCCTTTTTGCAACAAAAGTAACTCTCAGTAATAAAAAAAATAAAGGAAAAATTGAAATTGAATATTATTCTGATGATGACTTAGATAGAATCCTATCTATGTTAAAAGCAATAGAAAGATAATGAGGTGTGATATGTGGAAGTATTAAACGAGATGATACAATTTTATCTGCCTTTTATATTAGCTGGCTTAATAGTCGCTGTTATACTGCTTTTTTCGCTATGTATTATATTATTTTTAAAAATAGGACGAGAAAGAAAACGGTATGATATTTTTATGGGAACAAGTCGCCGTCCAGATATGAATTTAGAAATGAAAATCAATTCTTATTTTGAAAGTGTAGAAGCGATTGAACAAAAATATAGCAAATTATTAGACATGGTAACAGATATGGATGCGATTATGGCAGAGAACATACAAAAAGTGGGAATTGTACGCTACAATCCCTTTGATGAAATGGGTGGAAATCTTTGTTTTGCCGTTGCCCTGTTAGATGCAAATGACAATGGAGTTGTATTAAATGGGATTCATGGCAGAACAGGCTCTTTTACTTATGCAAAACCAATTGAGTTAGGTGTTAGTACTTATGTACTTTCTAGGGAAGAATTAAAAGCGATTGAAATTGCACAGGAAAATGCTTATAAGCGAAAAGCAGAAAAAGTTGTAAAAGTAAAACCAAAAAAAATATTTAAATGGAAAGAAAAACCACTCTTTGCACCAAAGAAAAAATCAGAACCAGAAGACAAAAAAATAGAAAGTTTAGGCGATGTTACTACCAATGAAAAAGAATCTATTATGGCAGAAGAAGATGTCGCGCAACAAATTTCTCAAAACACTATAATTAAAAAAGAAGTAGAAAATATTAAAGAAACCGTAAAAGAATTAGTAAAAGAAACGATTCAAATGGAAAAAGAAACACAAAAAAGTGAAACAGAAGAAAAAGTGCGTCGCTTAGAAGAACAAGTATTATTTTTAACAGAAAAAACAGAAAGTAAAAAGTACCACAGACCAGATGATTTTCAAACAGAACAATTTAAAGTATTATCAGAAATTAGAGCTAGTCATGAACAAGAAAATATACTTTCTGACTCTGTAGAAAATATTATTGAGCAAATTGCGCAAAAAACAGAACTGCAACAAAAACAACCCAGTCAGCCTATCAACAAAATGACGGAAGAAGAAATGGTGATTTCAGCAGAACAGGAAATTAAAACAGCAGTACAAAATGCAATTAAAACAGCAGTTGCCATTACAAAAGAAGAAAAAAAACCTTGAGAATGTCATCTCAAGGTTTTTTTATGTTTCACGTGAAACATTTATAATACTTCTTGCGCATAATATACCGTTGCCATAGCATCTTTTGCATAATGGTCAGCTCCAATACTATCCGCATATTCCTGTGTCAATACTGCACCACCTACTACAACTTTACAATCCGGTTTTTTCTTTTTTAATAATTGAATCGTCGTTTCCATATTAGTTACTGTTGTTGTCATTAATGCGCTTAATCCCACTAATTTTATATCTTGCGCAATCGCTGTTTCTACAATAATTTCTGGAGGGACATCTTTTCCCAAATCTACCACATCATAGCTATAGTTTTCTAAAAGTACCTTGACAATATTTTTACCAATGTCATGAATATCTCCTTTTACAGTAGCTAAAATTACTTTATCTTTTTTTGTTTGTGCTGCACCAATGTGTAGTTTAACTACTTCAAAAGCAGACTTTGCTGCTTCTGCACTCATTAAAAGCTGTGGTAAAAAGATAGTTCCTTTTTCAAAACCTTTTCCCACATGGTCAAGTGCGGGTATCAATTCCTTATTAATTAATGCTAAAGGCTCCATCTCTTTTAATCTTTGTTCCGCTGCCTCTTTTGCTCTTTCTTTTAATCCTTTTTCGATGGCTGTGCCAAGTGAAATCGTAGATGGAGAAGAAGAAACAGATGGAGTCACTTGTCCACCATATTGACTAATATAATCCATACAATTATCATCTAATCCAGCTAAAGCACAGTAAGCATGATAAGAATGTAACATAGCTTCAGAATTAGGATTAATAATTCCCGCATCAAGACCATTTTGTAATGCCATAGTGTAGAAATTTGCTGTTATAATTTCTCTTTGTGGCAGACCAAAAGAAATATTAGAAACTCCTAAAATTGTTTTAACATTTAACTTTTGTTTTACCATTTGTAATGCTTTTAAAGTTTCTACGGCAGAAAACTGGTCAGAACTAATTGTCATAGCTAATACATCTATAACAATATCTTTGCTAAAAATTCCATACTCTCCTGCCGTTTTTACAATTTTTTGAGCAATTTTAAAACGTTCTTCTGCTTTTGTGGGAATTCCACTTTCATCCAAAGTAAGCCCTACCACCACACCACCATATTTTTTAACAATGGGAAATACTGCTTCCATAGATTCCTTTTTTCCATTAACGGAATTAATCATTGCTTTTCCATTATAAAGGCGTAATGCTTTTTCCATAGCTACTACATCAGAAGTATCTATCTGTAAAGGTAAATCAATCACACTTTGTAATTCCTTCATAACAGAAACAAGCATTTCCGTTTCGTTAATATCAGGTAATCCTACATTAACATCTAAAATATGTGCGCCTTTTTGCTGTTGAGAAAATCCTTCTCGTAAAATATAATCAAGGTCTTTTTCTCTTAATGCCTGTTTAAAACGAGATTTTCCGGTAGGATTAATGCGTTCTCCTATTATAACAGGCTTATCAATTTCTACTGCATGGGTATAAGATGCTGTTACCGTTTTATTTTTTGGCACAATAGGAAAAACAGGTTTTTGCTGGCATTTTTGATAAAGTGCTTTTATGTGTGCTGGTGTTGTACCACAACAACCACCTACTAGCCAAACACCTTTATCTACTATTTTAGCCATTTCTTCTGCAAATTCTTCTGGAGATACATCAAAGACAGTAGTGCCATTTTCTGTTCTTGGTAAACCTGCATTTGGCTTTATTATAACAGGAATAGAACAACAAGCAAGCATCTGTTCTGCCAGGGAAAACATTTGATGAGGTCCAAGTCCACAGTTCATACCCATCGCATCTACATTTAATCCTTCCAAAATAGCAACAACAGATGCAATATCACTTCCTGTCAACAGCTTTCCTTTTTCATCAAATACTACTGTTACAAAAACAGGTAAATTTGTATTCTCCTTTGCAGCTAATACCGCTGCTTTTGCTTCATAAATATCACTCATTGTTTCAATTACAATTAAATCTGCACCTGCTTTTTCACCAGCAATCGCCATTTCTTGAAATGCAGCATAAGCATCTTCAAAGTCTAAATCTCCTAGAGGTTTTAATAATTTTCCAGTAGGGCCAATGTCTAATGCAACATATCCCTTTTTTCCCTGACAAGTTTTTGCTGCTGTCTTTGCATTTTCAACAGCAGCTGTAATAATTTGCTCTATACTATAGGGAATATCATGCAGTTTAATCCGATTTGCACCAAAGGTATTGGTTAAAACAATATCGCTTCCTGCTTCATAATAATTTTTATGGATTTCAATGAGTGCTTCTCTCTTTTCTATATTCCAAAGTTCTGGCAATTCTCCAGCTTTTAACCCCTTTTGCTGTAAAAGAGTTCCTGTTCCTCCATCAAAAAATACCATACGCTTTCCTAATAAGTTTAAAATACTCAAGCACTTTCCTCCCTTCTAAAATTACAATTTATTTTTGTACAAACCTCGCAGCCCTTGATATGACAATGTCTATTAGTTGTTGTAATTCCCATAATGGCTGTTACGGATTTGGAAGGAGCCAACAATAAACTATCCGTTAATGTTAAACCAATTTTTCTAGGACAATCCAACAATGCAATCATATCTTTTTGATATTTTAAATCAAAATCTCCATAGCCTGGACTAAAACGAGGACGCAAAAAAAGATTTTCTTTTTCTAATTCTGTTTCTATTTTCTTTTGACATTGGTCACAATATTCTTCTATCACTGCTGCTGCTGCTGCCTGCATAACAACTGCTTTACTAATTTCTAAAAAACTATATTTTTTAATTAATCTATCTGCCTGTGTTCCTAATGTTGCTGCAAAAAGAATGACCTCTTTACAGTCTGCCAAATTTTTAGAAAGATTTTTACTTTCTATTATAACCCTATTATCTATGATAATTTTTTTATTTTCTACAATACAAGAATATCTTTTATTAATTTCTTTCATCACACAGTTATCTAATAATTCTGTAACACAGTCTATCGCAATTTTTTGTATTGTTTGGTCTGGTACATGATTGTGATAACCAAGATAACGAAATACTTCTTTTAAAGAAACATCTAATTTCATACCATTTACCGTATAATTTCTGAAAGATTTTCCATTATTTTTGCTGCAACATCTGGCTTGTTCATAGAATACACATGGATTCCTTTTACTCCATTGGCAATTAAATCAATTATCTGGTCTGTAGCATAAGCAATTCCTGCTTGTTTCATAGATTCTGGTTTATCTCCAAACTTGTCTACAATCGCACGGAATCTTTGCGGTAATATTGTACCAGAAAGCTGACAAATTCTTGCAATTTGTTTTCCATTTGTTACAGGCATAATTCCTGCAAGTACAGGCGTTGTAATACCAGCTTCTCTAAGATGATATAAGTAATTATATAATATATTGTTATCAAAAAACATTTGTGTTGTAAAAAAATCACAACCCATATCTGCTTTTATTTTAAGATGTGTAATATCTTCGGCTCTATTCGCAGATTCTGTATGTCCTTCTGGATAGCAAGCACCACCAATACAAAGTTCACTACTATTTTTAATATGTTCTACTAATTCACTCGCATAGCGATATTGATTTGGCTGTGGAAAATCACTTCCTTCTGGAATATCTCCCCTTAATGCTAATACATTTTCTACACCACTCTGTTTTATCTCATCTAATACATTTTCTACTTCCTGCTTTGTGGACGAAGCACAAGTTAAATGTGCTAATGCTGTTACACCAAGCTGCTGCACAAAAGATGCTATTTTAATGGTATTGCTACTTGTGCCACCTCCAGCACCATAGGTTACACTCATAAAGTCTGGTTTTAATTTTGCAATTTCTTGCGCTGCTTTTTTAACAGGTTCAAAATCCGCACCCGGTTTTGGTGGGAAAATTTCAAAGGATAACGTGGGTCTTTCTACACAAATAATATCTTTGATTTTCATAAAATAGGACTTCCTTTCTAGTTGATTTTATATTATTATAGCAATATCAATATAAAAATACAATTATTCTTTCTAGGATGGGAGTGGCTAAACGGCACATTTAAAACATTGAGAGCTTTGCTTTCTCAATAACGATGTCATTGTGTTTGTAAAAGATAAAGTTTTTTGTCAAACTTTCTTTTAAGAAAGTTTGCAGGTGCGGACAGCGTCCACAAATAAAACAATATTCTTCTACTAAAACCTTGGAGCTTTGCTCCAAACCTCGCTCGCTTTTGAAAAAGTGAGACAAAACTTTTATGGAAAACTTCGTTTTCCTGATGACAAACAGAAATAAAAATTACTTTTAAAACTACTCTTTTTGGACACTCCCTCTAGGATTACAAATAGAGAAAAAATAATACGAATTAGAACAGGAGGACAAAATGAAAATACTCTATCTTTCAGAAAAACATATTCCCGATAATGCTTTTTTTCTTACGAAAGAACATTTTTTAAACATAGAAAATCTTAAAAAAGAATCCAATTATTATTGGTGTGGAACTTTAGACAGTCTTATTTCTGCTGTATCAGAATATGGAACCGAAAATGCAATTAAAGTTCTAAATATTTTATTAGAGGGAGTTGTAAAAGAAATAGAAAATGACGTTTATTATACCTGCAATGCAGTAGTGATGCACTGTTGTGCTGGTGCCTATCTTCGCATTGTCAATAAAAAAGAGTATAAAAGCTCAGATTTTTCCTTATAAAAATCTGAGCTTTTTTTTATTCTCCCTTTAAAGTATGCAACATTTTTGTTTTATCTTCTGCTCTCATCAATGCTTCCCCTACTAAAACAGCATCTGCTCCAATTTGTTTTAAAAGAACAACATCTTCTGGTGTTTGAATACCACTTTCTGAAACAAAAATACAATCTTTTGGCACAATGTTTCTTAATTCTTTACTCAAGTTCATATCAATTACATAAGATTCTAAATCTCTGTTATTTGTACCAATAATTTTTGCGCCAGCCTCTACAGCTTTTTTTACTTCTTCTGTAGTACGTGCCTCCACTAAGGCAGATAACCCTAAACTATGTGCTATTTCTAAGTATTCTTCCAGCTGACCTTCTTTTAAAATAGAACAATGAAAGACAACTGCAGCAGCTCCCAATAATTTCGCTTCATATATCATATATTCAGAAACAGTATAATCTTTTCTTAACACAGGAATGGAAACATTTTCTGCAATTTGTTTTAAATGCTCATCATTTCCTAAAAAATAATATGGTTCTGTTAAACAAGAAATTGCATCTGCTCCTGCTTTTTCATATTCTTTTGCAATTTCTAAAAAAGGAAATGCTTCATCAATCATACCTTTTGCAGGAGAAGCCTTTTTAACTTCACAAATAAATGACATTTCTTTTCCTTGCAAGGCTTTATAAAATGGAAAACCTGTGTTGCAGTTCATGGCTTCTGCTTTTTGTTTTAATTCCAGCAAGGGATGTATTCTTTGTGCTTCTGTAATTCTTGTTCTTGTTGATTTTACAATCCTATCCAATATATTTTCCATAATACTTTACCGTTATTGAAAATGCTGCAAAACTTCAATAACTTTCTCCTCTCTTTTGTTAGTGATGTAGAACGTTGCAGCCGACGCTTAACAAATAAAAAAAGCCATGACAACATGATGTCAAGGCATATTTTATTATACTATAAATATTTTATGGAATACTTGACAAACGCTGCCTTTGACTGCACAAACATACTATAAAAAGTATGAAGTATTTATTTGAATTATAGCACTCGCAAAAAAGTCTGTCAATATAATGTTTTACATCAACAGGGCAACCGCATAAAAAATATTGTATAGAAAAAAATTTAGAATCTGTTGCGTGTGCAAAAGATAAAGTTTTTGGTCAAGCTTTTTTCAAAAAGCTTGTAGGATTTTAGGGACAAAGTCCCTAAAATTTTCTACACTTGGAAGTGTGTTTTTGAAAGGGTGCGAAGCGTCCAGTAGATGCTTGTTCTGTACCGACCGAGGTGAAGCGTAGACTTTGGGGAAACTTTTCACAAGTGAAAAAAGTTCCTCCAAGAACTTCCGATTTTTGTCAAATTCATAATAAACCATTTTTTATGCAGTTACCCTATTACATCAAAATTAAGAAAAAAGAAAAGATTTTTATTGACAAAAAATTTTTATTATCATACCTTTTTTATAAGTTTATAAAAAAGGAGGAAAAAATATGTATCATTCCAGATGGAAAGGAAGTCATTATCAAGCAGGATTTCAATATGGTAGTATGCTTTCAAAAAATAATATTAATCCCTTTAAAAACTTTATGTTAAAGGAAGAACTTTTAAAATTTACACAAAAATGTATTCCATTGTATCAAGCATTTTATCCAGAAATTTTAGAAGAAATACAAGGAATTGCAGAAGGTTTAAAAGTAGAGCAAAAAATTGTAGCAGTTTTTTTATGTTCTATATATTGCTTTTTATTAGAAAACAGATGCTCTTGTTTTGCTTTTTGTAAAGATAACCAAATAATTTTAGCAAAAAATAGCGATTTTTTAACAAGTGTAGAAAAAGTATGTGATAGTCCCTATTATCACTTAAATAGTGGATATTCTTTTATTGGCAATACAACAGCATGGTCCGAAATAGAAGATGGTATCAATGAACATGGACTTGCTGCTGCTTTAACATTTATTTACCCTACAAAAATTGCAGAAGGTTTTAATGCAGGAATGTTAGTACGGTATTTATTAGAAAAATGTCAAACAACTTCTCAAGCCATACAAGCATTGCAGAAGTTACCGATTGCTTCTGCACAAACCATTACTTTAGCAGATAAAAATGGAGATATTGCCATTGTAGAATGTAATTGTGACAAAGTAGTTGTTAGAAAACCAAAAAATGGTTTTCTTTTTACCACAAATCATTTTATTTCTCCAGAAATGATTATTTATCAATATCAAGGAGAAGATGATTGCTATTCTCACCAAAGATATCAAACAATGCTATCTGCTTTTGAAAATCATATACTTTCTCTTTCTTTTGCAATGGATTTACTTTCTGGAAAAAAAGGTTTTTTATGTCAATATGACCGTAAAAAAGGCATGGATACCATATGGTCAGCTATATACGATTTAACAGCAAACAAAATTTACAGAGTGGAAGGAAATCCCTCCAGAAAGCGTTTTAAAGAAGATATGCGATTTCATTTTTAATCAACTTATGATAAAATAAGTTGATTAACATTTCTAAACTTTACAAAAAAAAATAAAGTTGAATCAAATTCTCTAAAAAGGAGGAAAGCATAAAATGAATATGGAAGAACGAATAAATCATATTATGAAAAAAATGGAACATCTTCCTCGTAAAAAATTAATATTTTCAAGTGCTGACACTCCCATGCCTTTAGGCATGGGAGTGTCAGAAAAGTAAAAATGGGGAAAGCCCCAAAAAATTTATGGTAGAAAAATTTCCTAGCATGATTCTAATAGAACAGAGCGAAATGAAAGATGGAGATAAAATAAGATACCAGTTTTATGATACTATGGACAAGGAAATATAGAAGGCGGAAAATACTTCCACCTTTTATTATTTATAATCCAAGTGTATCTTTTCCCGTATATTCTTTCCAAGCACTCACAAAATCTTTCACAGCATATTCTGTATTTTTATTATAGATTAATTTTTCCATTAAATCTGCACTAATTGTAACAGCATCTATTCCATTAATAAGCAATTCTTTTACCTGCATCAAATTTTTAAAACTCGCAGCAAGCACCTTACAATCTATCTGTTGTTCCTTAAAAGTTTTTTGTATTTCTAACGCTGCTTTTACACCATCCATTTCTAAGTCACAAATTCTATTGACATAAGGAGCAACATAAGCCGCTCCACAATTTGCCGCCATGAGTGCCTGCTCTACAGAATAAATTCCCGTAGCAAGTGTTTTAATTCCTTCTTCTTTTAATTTTTTAATTGCCTTTAATCCATTTGGAGAAGCAGGAATTTTTACAATAATATTTTTTCCCAAAGACATCAACTTTTTAGTTTCTGCCATAATGCCTTCTACTTCATCTGATATAACTTGCATAAAAAGTTCTTTATCTTTTGGCACAACTTCTACTAATTTTAAAATATCCGCTTTATCTTTTACAATAATTGTTGGATTACTTGTAACGCCTTTTATATGATACGCTTCCACATATTCTGTAATTTTTTGATAATCTGCACTGTCCAAATAAAAATCCATTTTTACATACCTCCTAATTTTACAATACTTTCCGCTGTTAAACTATCTGTAATCAATACATTGATAATGCCTGTTGAAATTGCTGTTTGAATTGCTGTTACTTTTTCCTCTCCAAAAGCAACACCCACCCTTGTAGGAATTTGTTTTGCTTCTTCTAAGGTAAGTCCGATAATTTTATCATTAAATTCACTTTCCACAGAATTGCCATATTTATCAAAAACTCTGCCTAAAATTTCTCCAACCCCATCTTTTTGAGATAATATCCTATTATTTAATGCTGCAATAGAAGAATTTGGTACTAATGCACCTATTCCAAAAATTCCAGCTTGACAACTTTTTGCTTTTTGCAATACCATTTTAATTTGTGGTTCTTCTAAAAGCATTTTTTTTGTTGCAATATCCTTGACATACATAGGAGCAGCAAAATGATAACTCACACCATGTATCTTTTCTGCCAGTTTGGAAGATAATAAACTCGCATAACTTAAACGTAAATCTTGATTTTGCGCGGTTTCAGGTATCATTGTTCCCAAAAGTGGAACAACTTGTATTTCTTTTGCTTTAACTTGATTTCCAATCATATCAAAAGCATCTACAATTTTTTTTATGGTATGCCCCCAAGCAACACCTAATGTCATATTGCTTTTTAAGATTCTTGTAATATAAAATGCAGCTTCTTTGGCTACAAGAATATCTCTATCTTTTTTATCCTCTATTTTTACAACAATTACTTCTTTTAGTTTATATTTCTTTTCAAGCTCTTTTTCAAGCTCTATGACGTTTTCTGTTGGAAAATCTATGATAATTTTAACATAACCTTCTTTTTTAGCTTTTGTTAATGCTCTAGAGATTGTGGTACGGGATACATTTAACTTTTTAGCAATTTCATCTTGCAACATTTCCTGCTGATAATACATATCAGCAACTCTCACTAAAAATCTTTTATCATTTTTTGTCATGTCATCTCCTCTTTGCACATATAACACATAATGTAATTATATTCTTATCTTTATCATACATCTATTATTTATTTTGTCAAGCTTTTTTAAAAACAAGGAGTGGCTAAACGCGCATTTAAAACCTTGGAGCTTTACTCCAAACCTCACTCGCTTTTGAAAAAGCGAGGCAAAACTTTTATGGAAAACTTCGTTTTCCTGGTGACAAACAGAAATAAAAATTATTTTTAAAACTACTCTTTTTGAACACTCCTTAAAAACATGGGTAAAACTTAATAGAAAGGAAAACATTACAGGAACATTTTTACAACCTGTACATATATTACAAGTATAATAGAAAGGGAGGAAAAAATATGTATCATAGAAATATAGGATATTGCACAAACAATCAATGTTGTGGAAATAATTGCTGTCCGAATTGTACAGGTAGTATTCCTTGTCCCGGTCCACAGGGTCCACAAGGTCCACAAGGTCCACAAGGCCCTGCTGGTCCACAGGGTCCAAGAGGATTACAGGGACCACAAGGTCCGCAAGGTATTACTGGAAATACTGGAGCAACTGGTGTAACTGGTCCGCAAGGGGTACAAGGTATCCAAGGAGTTCCAGGAACTGTTGGAGCTACAGGAGCAACTGGCTCACGGGGAATTACGGGTTCAACTGGTCCAACCGGTCCTGTTGGTGTAACTGGTTCAACTGGTCCAACCGGTCCTGTTGGTGTAACTGGTTCTACTGGCGCAACCGGTCCTGCTGGTTCTACTGGCGCAACCGGTCCTGCTGGTTCAACTGGTCCTACTGGTCCTACTGGTACAACTGGTCCTACTGGCACAACTGGTCCTACTGGCGCAACTGGTCCTACGGGCGCTATGGGTCCCGGATTAAGCACAGCAACTAATTTTGTGCCTGGCACACCATATTTACAAGGAGATTTATTATTTTATAATGGTTCTTTATATCGTTCTAATGTAAATAATCCTTCTGGTACACCGGGGAGCTCTAGAGATTTTCAACTAGTTTCTGTAACTGAACCTGCTGGTGCAACCGGTCCTACTGGTGCAACTGGTCCTACTGGCGCAACCGGTCCTACTGGTGCAACTGGTCCTACTGGTGCAACTGGTCCTACGGGTTCAACTGGTCCTACTGGCGCAACCGGTCCTACTGGTGCAACTGGTCCTACTGGTGC
>CAJUKL010000001.1:65079-138763 GCA_910587195.1 uncultured Clostridia bacterium
AACTGGTCCTGCTGGTGTCGCTGGTCCTACGGGTGTAACTGGTTCTGCTGGTGTCACTGGTCCTACTGGTGCAACTGGTCCTACGGGTTCAACCGGTTCTGCTGGTGTCGCTGGTCCTACTGGTGCAACTGGTCCTGCTGGTGTCGCTGGTCCTACGGGCGCAACTGGTCCTGCTGGTGTCGCTGGTTCTGCTGGCGCAACCGGTCCTGCTGGTGTCGCTGGTCCTACTGGTGCAACTGGTCCTACGGGTTCAACCGGTCCTGCTGGTGTCGCTGGTCCTACTGGTGCAACTGGTCCTACGGGTTCAACCGGTCCTGTTGGTGTCGCTGGTTCTACGGGCGCAACTGGTCCTACGGGTCCAACCGGTCCTACGGGTCCAACCGGTCCTACGGGTCCAACCGGTCCTACGGGTGCTATAGCAACAAATGTACTAAATGCTATCAACAATCCCGAACAAACACCTGTAGCAGCAAATACGCCTTTACTTTTTAATACAAATCGGACAGAAATAGGTACAGGTATCCAGCATACTGCTGGCACAGGAAATTTTGTGTTAAGTCAAACAGGAGCTTATGCAATACATTATGATGCCATAGCAAGTGAAGCATCTGGCGTAACTCCTCCAGCAACTGTAACACTCCATTTAGAGCAAGATGGTGTAAAGATTCAAGGCACTTCAGCTTCTGTTACCTTAACTACAGCAAACCAAGCAGCAACCTTAGCAAGTAATGCTATTGTTACTGTAACAACGGCACCTTCCACAATTACATTGGTAGCAAGCAATACCAGTGGTGATTTTTCCGAATCTAATATGAGTATTATAAAATTAAACTAAACGATAAAAAACCTCCTATTATATAAATTAATCTGCATACAAATCCAACAAAGAAGGGTACAACAAAAATGTTGTACCCCTCTGCCTGTCAATAAACTTGTAAAACTTGAAATATCTAATGGATTTTTATGCAATACCAACTAGAGTGTAATCCATAATAAAACTATTTTTTTGACAAACAAAATTTTATTTCAATTTATGAAGATATTTTTCTTTTGTAGCTAAACCACCTCTAATATGTCTTTCTGCTTTGTTAATTTCTAGTACACGACGAACATCTTTTGCTAAATCAGGATTAATTTTTTCTACTCTGTCTGTAATGTCTTTGTGTACTGTACTTTTACTGATACCAAACTTTTTTGCTGTTTCCCGTACGGTAGCATTGGAATGTATCATAAAATTCGCAATTTCAACAGCCCTTTCTTCTATATATGTTTTCAAGAATCAGCACTCCTCTATACTTTATCATATTTATGTATATGCTATAAATAAGCGCAATATGAAAATTGTTTCTTTCTCTTTTACAGCACCGATAAAATTTTTTAAAATAGCTATTGAAAATATAAAAAAAATGTGTTTTAATACAATAAGAAAGCATAAATATAATTTTTTGAGGGGGAAATATGCATGAAAAAGAAAATATGTAGTTTATTACTTGCAGGGGTATTGGCATTTTCTGGAACCATTTCTGTATTTGCTTGTACTGGTACCATTGTTGGCAAAAATATGTCTGAGGATGGTACAAGACTGATTGCTAGAACAGAAGACATTGGTGGTGGACATACAAAACGCTATGTTGTGCAGCCAGCAATGCAATATACAAAGGAAGCAGTTTTTGTAGACAGAAATACAGGTTTTACTTATCCACAACCTGCCAAAGCTTATAAATATACATATGTACCAGATGCTGATGTAGAAGGAGATGGTATTTATGGTGAAATTGGGTTTAATGAATTTGGTGTATTTGTAGATGCTACTATTTCAGCTTATCCAAATGAACAGGCAGAAAGTGCAGACCCTTTTGTTGAAGATGGATTCCGAGAAGCAAATATGGTTTCTATTCTATTACCAAGAATCAAAACAGCAAAAGAAGGAGTAGAATTAGTTGCTTCTATTGTAGAAGAAAAGGGGGCGGCAGAAGGAAATATTCTTGTCATTGGGGATAGTAAAGAAACATGGTATATGGAAATTTATACAGGTCATAGATATGCTGCAATTAAGGTGCCAGATGACGCTTGTATGGTTTTTCCAAACTGTTTTATGTTAGGTGATGTTCATTTAGAAGATAAAGAAAATGTTTTTGCTTCTCCAGATTTAATTACATTTGCGCAGGAAAATGGTTTTTATAAAGAATATGAAGGAAAATTTCATGCTGCTCTTTCCTATGCAGAAGAACTAACAGAAGGAAATCGTCAAAGACTTTGGGGCGGACAAAATTTTTTAGCACCCAGTCAAAAAATATCCTATCAAAAAGAAGTATTTGACTTATTTATGACACCAGATGAAAAGGTATCTTTACAAGACGTTATGGAATTACAAAAATATCGCTATGAAGGCACAGAATTCGACGCAAACAAAGATGATGAAGTGCGTGAAATTGGAACAGAAAGACAAGCAGAATGTCACGTATTACAGATAAAAGAAAATTATCCAGAAGAATTGGGTGGCATTATGTGGCTTGCAATGGGAAATGCAGAACATTCTGTTTATCTCCCTACTTATGGAAATATTACAGATACCCATGAAGCCTATAAATCCAGTGCATTAAATTACAGTCCTGATTGTGCTTATTGGATATTCCGTAGTGTGGCAACACTGGCAGAATTAAACAGAGAAAAATTTGGTGCTTCTGTCAGAGAATATTGGACACAATATCAGCAAAACCTTATTGACAATCAAGAGCAGATAGATAAAAAAATATTAGAACTGTATGCAAAAAGTCCAAAAGAAGCTGCAGAATACGCTACAAAACAAGGCATTTTAATTGCAGATGATGCTATGAAAAAAGCAAACATCATTTATGAAGAATTGATGACCTATATTGCAGCAGAAGGTGGTAGACCAAACAAAGAAGCTTTTGTTCCTTCTATTGCAAAATAATATTTATAAAATAATATCCGACCTTGAGAAATTTCCTTCCTTATTATAATGATAGAAGGAAATTTCTCAAGGTTTTTTTCGTTATGGTATTTTTTGATAATCTTCTGTTTTTGTAGAAAGTTCTTTTTTTTCTAATGCTTTATTGACAGCCTGCGAAATCAAATGATATGCAACAGCAAAAAATGGAACACCGATTATCATACCAAAAAAGCCCATCAGACCACCAAAAAACAATATCGAGAACAAAACCCAAAAACTACTTAACCCAGTGGAATCTCCTAAAATTTTAGGACCTAAAATATTTCCATCAAATTGTTGCAAAACAAAAATAAACAGAATAAAGTATAAACTTTGTATTGGTGAAACTAACAGCAACAAAATAAAACTTGGAATTGCACCAATAAACGGCCCAAAAAATGGAATAATATTTGTAATTCCTATAATCACACTTATCAGCATCGTATAAGGCATACGCATTAATGTTAGACATAGATAACAAATAATGCCAATAATTAAAGAATCTATCAATTTGCCAATAATAAACCCACCAAAAACTTGATTTACAAAACGGATTTCATGAATAATTGCACTCCCCCATTTTTCATTAAAAATACTATAAATAATTTTTTTGGCCTGGGAGGCAAATACTGTTTTACAATTCAGCACATAAACCGCAACAATAATACCAATTAAAAAATTCTTTAAAAAAGAAAATACACGATATAACCCCAGCGAAACATTCGACACAAACGTCTGAATCGCTGTCAAATTTGGTACAAGGGAAGTTTTTAGCCATTGCTCTATTTGTTTGGAAAATTCTGTATAATAGTTGGAAAGCACTTCCGAAACTTGCGGATTATTTTTAAAAGTAGTATCTAACCATGCATAAACTTGATTTACACTTTCTGGCACTAAGTCCACAATGCCCAAAATACTTTTATAAACTTGGGGAACAACCATCCAAAAAAATCCAGTCAATACCGCTATCATAAAAACAAGCGTAATCAAGGTACTACTTGCTTTGGCAAACGCTTTTCCTTTCGTTTTGCCAATTTTCTTTTTTAAAACAGGTTCTATTCTTTTTTCAATTTTATTATAAATAGGTGCCAAAAGATAGGCTAACACCAAGCCATAAATAATAGGCGCTAGGATATGCAACAGGGTTTGAAAACCATGAAACAGATTTTTTAACCGGAAAAGCACAAAGAAAAATAAAATGGAACCGGAAATTGCTGCAAAAAGGGTAAGTCCTTTCCAAATATAACGCTTCTTTTCCTCTTGATTCAATACAAACTCCTCCTTAATGAATTTGTATTATTTTATCAAAATAATCTAAAATATGCAACAACTCCCATATATAAGCCACAGTCTGGATTTTCTCCAGACTGGGTCTGCACCTCAAGGGCAAAGACTCATTTTAAATAGTATTCCACAAAAAAATGAAAATCTTTCATTGCTTGTTTATACATTCCTGTTGCCAAGAGCGCAACATATTGTGCTTCCAGTTCCTCATAAGCCCAGAATGCTTCACAAGACTCTAATTTTTGTGCAAGTGCTGCTTTTTGTGCTACCAAGTCTTTGTGCTGTTTCCGAATTTCGTTAATTTTTTCCGCTACATAACTGTTCAAAAAGTCCTCAAACTTTTCGTTGAAGTCCGTTTCGCCCATTCTAACCAATTCCTTTCTTTTATTATGTACTGTACCAATACACAATTTTGGCACGCCAGTGTAATCCTGTTTCACCTCCTTTCACAGTATGCCAAAAAGCAAGGAATTTAATAATAAAAAGGAACATTTTGAGATTTGATTTTTGACCAACTTTATTGCAAAAAACTAACATTTTGCTCAATTTCTCTATAATTTCTGACTTTTTTAACAGATTATATAAAAACTAAAGTTTATTGACAAATAAAAAAAGGCTTGACCCCATTTTTTGTGAACAAAATACAGTAATTATTTATGATTTTGCCCAACTTCAAGCCTTGTTCATCTTCTGTCAAACACAGCTAAAGTTTTTTGCTTTCTTTTTAGGAAAGCGTGTCTTTACTTTTAATTTCGACACGAGGCTTGATAAATTTGACTAAAGATAATATAAACAAGATTTCTTCCTCTGTGGAATTATATAAATAGGCATTGAGTGCGTCAAGGGCAGAATTTTCTGCTGGTTTGACTTCCGTTGCCGTTCCTTTGATAAGGTAATCTGTGGAAACATGAAAAATTTCAGAAAGTCGGCACAATTTTTCCAAGCTAATACCACTTGTTCCCCGTTCCACCAAGCCAATAAAAGATGGTGAAACATCAAGTAGCTCACATAGTTTTTCAATGGTCAATTTATTTTTCAGCCTTTCATCACGTATTCTTTTTCCAACTTCTTTTTGATTAAAAGAAAAAGCCATCTGTTTACTCACCTCATATCTTTCAGTTTATAGAAAAATAGCCATCTGCACCATATAGTAAAACAATCAAAAAAAATAATAGCCACACTATTAAGTTTTTATTCCCTGTGCCGATATAGTAAATGAAAGGTAAAATTAAAAAAATAAAAACACTATTTTTTTTACCCATGAACAATAGTATCACTATTATTTTTATATCAAGGAGGACTATTATGTTATCACTCGGAAGGAATCCAGGAGAATATATTGTGATTGGCGGCAACATTATTGTGGAAGTGGTTTCCATAGATGGCTGCTTGCGCCTTGCCATAGATGCACCAAAAGAAATGACCATTGAGCGGGGAGAGAATTATGAAAAAACACATCCCACACCGGAGTGCATTCACAGAACTAAACTTTTAGGCGGCGCTAAAAGAAAAGAAAGACCTTGAGGGCGTTGCCCTCAAACTCCTACTTCCTTTCTTGAAAGAAAGGAAGCGAAAGAACTTTAAGGCAAAAACTAGCGTTTTTGCGAAAGGTAAAATTAAGATTCTATTGCGTTTGCAAAAGGTAAAAGTTTTTGGTCAAGCTTTTTTCAAAAAGCTTGTAGGGTTTTAGGGACAAAGTCCCTAAGGTTCTAATACGCTTGCAAGCGTGTTTTTGAAGGGGAAGCGAGCTTGCCTCGCTGGGGAAACTTTTCACAAGTGAAAAAAGTTTCCCCAAGAACTTCCGACTTTTGTCAAGTTCCTAATAAACCACTTTTTTCAAAAAAGTTGGTGGAGTTTGAGGTGAAACCTCAAGGTTTTAACAACTTTGTTTTCTATCTGTGCGGAGGAGTGGGCCCCTTGTCCCACAGATTGAAATAGATAAAAAAAGACCGGGCATAGCCCAAGCCAAAACAATAAAAAGATGGGGGAGAAAGGATACTCCCCGACACATTCAAGGAGGTAAGTTTTATGATTATTCAACATAATATTTCAGCTTTAAATTCTTATAACAAATTAGCAGGTAACAACAAAGCTTTAGCTAAAAACTTAGAAAAATTGTCATCTGGTTACAAAATTAACAGAGCTGCTGACGATGCTGCTGGTTTAGGTATCTCTGAAAAAATGAGAGCACAAATCACTGGTATGAACAGAGCACAACAAAACTCTAAAGATGGTATCTCTTTGGTACAGACTGCTGAAGGTGCTTTGACAGAAGTTCACTCTATGTTAAACAGAATGGTTGACTTGACAACACAGGCTTCCAATGGTGTTTATACCAACGATGAAAAAACAAAAATCAAAGATGAATTAGCACAGTTGGAAAGTGAAATTGATAGAATCGCTGACGCTACAAACTTCAATGGTATTAAATTGTTAGATGGTAGTTTATCAGGTTCAGGTGCTACAAAGGCAGTATCCAGCATTACAACAGATTTAACTACAACTAAGATTGATGCAGTAGCTGGTAAATATGTAATGAGTTCGGCTGCAGCTGGAACTACAACCGAATTGGATAATGTAAGAGCTAAAGGAACCTATACAATTGCTTTAGAAGATGGTACATCTATTAATGTTGATATAGAAGTTATAAATGACCCTGATGATTCTACAAAAGTTTGTCTTGCAGTAAATGGCGAAAAATATGGCGGTTCAGATACTACTATTGGTAATGTTGTTACTGCTCAAAAAACTGCAGAAGCTGTTAAATCTGTATTAGACAAAGAATTAGCAGATAGATACACAGTTAGTGTAGATACTGCTGGTAAATTTACATTTGAGGCAGTAGAAAAAGGTACTTCTACACCAGCAATTACAGGTGTATCATACAAAGGTCAAACTAGTGCAGGTGCTATAAAAGCTGGTGCAAGTGGATTAGATACTACAAATAGTAAAGAAGCTGCTAATGCAAAAACAGGTATTGCACACACAGTAATAGCTGCTAAAGATTTTACTGGAACAAATGAAAAAGATGCTGTATTTGAAATCAATGGTCAAAAGTTTGTTGTTGCAGCTGCAGGTGTTGATGCTTCTAAATTATCAGATAGTGGTATAAGAGTTATTACTGCTACTGTAGCTTCTGATCAAACTAAAATTGCTCAACAACTTTCTCATGCATTGGGTATGAATGTAACATATTCAACTGATATGAAAGGCGATGGTAGTAATACTGCTGGTTATGTTTTCGGTGCAGGTGAAGGAAAAGCTGGTAGTGGTGGATTAAGATTACAGATTGGTGAAACAAATGATTCTTTCAACCAATTAGATGTTACTGTTGATGATTGTCATGCAGCAGCTCTTGGTGTTGCTGGTTTGAACATTGACACTCCAGACGCAGCGTCAGCTTCCATGATGAAAGCAAAAGCAGCGATTGAACAAGTTTCCAAAACACGAAGCTTACTGGGTGCTACTCAAAACAGATTAGACCACACATTGGCTAACTTGGAAGAAACAACCACAAACTTGACAGAAGCTGAAAGCCGTATCAGAGATACAGACATGGCAAACGAGATGATGAAATATACAAAGAACAACATTCTTATTCAGTCCTCTCAAGCTATGCTTGCGCAAGCAAACCAAGTTCCACAGGGCGTTCTTCAGTTATTACAATAAGGTTCTTACAGTTTGTTTTTTATACAAACTTTTACAAAACAAAAAAGGAGTCGGTTTTTACCGGCTCTTTTTTATTTGTCTTTTTTGGCAAATGTTGTATACTAATGGTACCCTCCAAGAAAGGAGGTGACGTATTATGACTCAATTAGAATCAATATTGATTTCTATTTTAGCCGGCTTAATTGTACATTCTATTATTAAGCTGGTGGAAAAATAGAAAGCAAAACCGCAAGAGCTGGTACCTCTTGCGGTTTTTTTGTTTGACGTATTATGCTAATTAGAATCACTAATTTAAATTTTATATTACCACAAAACCAGTGAGTTGTCAATGACATTTCTTGCTATTTTTATATGCAAAAAGAAAAAATCCTTATGCATAAAACATAAGGATTTAAGAGAGAGAAAATGAAATTTTCCCGGAAGGTTTTTATTTATTTTTTTCTATATTTAGAAAGGTCAAGTGCTACTGCAATCGCAATAATAATACCTTTAATAACTTGTTGCCACATCGCACTAATACCTATAAATTGTAAACCATACTGTATAATGGTAAAAATCAATACACCCGTAATAATGCCTGAAACCTTACCAACACCACCATTTAAAGACACACCACCTACAACGCAGGCTGCAATCGCATCTAATTCATATCCAACACCATAGTTATTGGTTGCGCCAGCAGTTCTTGCTGCTTCTAATACACCACCAACACCATATAATGCAGATGCCAAAATAAAGATACAAAGGATTGTTTTAAATACATTAATACCAGATACAACAGCCGCTTCTCTGTTGCCACCGATGGCATAAACATTTTTACCAAATATTGTTTTATTTAATACAAACCATATTGCAACAACAAAAATTAGAGCAATAGGAATTAAAATTGGAATACCATTAATGGCTGCCAATTCCTCTTGGAAAAATCTTTTTTGTCCCCACCAAATAAAATCAGGTCTAATACCACCAATGGGCTGAGAATTGTTTGGAGGTAAGTCAAAATATAAAGAGCAAATACCATAAATAATAACCTGTACTGCTAAAGTTGCAATAAATGGATGCATATCAAACTTTGCTACTAAAAATCCATTGAGCAGCCCAAAAAGCATACAAACTACTATTGCTATCAGGACAGGCACAATGACAGGAAGTTGTGGCAAATTGGGGAAAAATCGATTTGCATAATCTGGATTTTGTAGCATAGATGCAGAAATAACTGCTGCTAAACTTACCATACGACAAGCAGAGAGGTCTGTACCTGCAATCAATAAGGTAAAACAAATTCCTAATGCAATTATCATTCTAGGAGATGCTTGTGCTAAAATATCTACAAGAACACGTCCCTGCATAAATCTATGTTGTTTCACTGCTATCACTATAACCATAATAACAAGTGCTAGTATAATACCGTTATTTAATAAAAATTCTTTCATTGCTTTTGGGGAAGTATCCATTAGTGTTTCGGTATCTCCTGCATATCTTCTCCACTTTAATACGCTAAATATCGTAACAAAAAGTCCCAATATTAAAATAAACCAAGGCAAATCATAGATTTCTTTCCAAAATCCATCTAAACCACTAGAGGCTTTGATTGCATTTTTCATTAAAATTAAAGCCAAGCCTAATACAGAAATGGCTGCACCAACAATACTCATGGTTAATCCAAATTGTTCGCACGTTAATTGTTTTTCTTTATTCATAATTCACCCCTCGCTTTCTATCACAAATATGCTGTTGCTAAACGCATCACTTCTACTTGCTCCGCTTGTTCCTTATTCAAAATACCAGCTAAATGCCCATCACTCATTACCATTACTCTGTCGCTCATACCTAAAAGTTCCGGCATTTCAGAGGAAATCATAATAATTGCTTTTCCTTCTGCTGCAAGTGACTGCATAATAGTATAAATTTCATATTTTGCACCAACATCAATTCCACGTGTAGGCTCGTCCAAAATCAATATATCTGGTGCTGTCAATAACCATCTTGCAAAAAGCACCTTTTGCTGATTTCCACCAGAAAGATTTTGTATCAAGGTTTCCATATTTGGTGTCTTGGTATTTAATTTTTTGTTTTCCTCTGCTGCAATCATTCTTCTTTTTCCATTGTTCAATACACCACCAGAAGCAAATTTTTTTTCACTTGCAATAATGGTATTATCGGTAATAGAAAGCACACCAAAAATACCTGTAGCACGTCTTTCTTCTGTCAGCAAACCAATTTTATGGTTTTTAGCATCTGCTACATTTTTTGCTTGATATGGTTGTCCATGAATGGTAATGGTACCAGAAGCAATTCCTCTTAATCCAAAAATAGCTTCTACAAGTTCCGTTCTTTGTGCTCCAACTAATCCGCCTAGTCCTAAAATTTCTCCTTTATGTAAGTCAAATGTTACATCTTTAAAAGAACGTGGGTCTGTTGCAGTTAAATTTCGTACTTCCATAATCGTTTCGGTGCTTGTCTGGTAGGTTTTAGGTGGAAAGCGGTTTGTCATATCTCGACCTACCATTCGATTAATAATTAAGTCTGTCGTCAATTCGCTTGCTGACCATGTTCCAACATAAGTACCATCTCTCATAATAGTTACTTCATCAGATATTTTTAATATTTCTTCCATCTTATGGGAAATATAAATAATAGAACGTCCTTCTGACTTGAGTTGTGCAATAATTTTAAATAAATGCTCTACCTCATTGTCTGTTAATGAGGAAGTTGGTTCATCCATAATAATAATTTTAGAATCATAGCTGACTGCTTTTGCAATTTCAACAAGCTGTAATTGTGAGGCAGACAAGGTTCCCGCTAAAACAGATGGGTTAATATCCAAATCAATTTTTTGAAACAACTCTTTTGTCATTTGATACATTTTTTTGTGGTCAACCATAATACCGCCACGCATAGGAAATCGACCTAACCAAATGTTTTCCATAACAGGGCGGAATGAAATGGGATGTAATTCTTGATGAATCATAGAAACACCTAAATCTAGTGCCATTTTAGAACTATTGATAGATTCTTTTTTTCCATCTAATATAATTTCGCCCTCATCTTCATGATAGATACCAAAAAGACACTTCATTAATGTAGATTTTCCTGCACCATTTTCGCCCATCAGCGCATGAACCGTACCCGGACGTACTTTTAAAGTAACTTTATCCAATGCTTTTACTCCCGGAAAAAATTTAGAAATTCCGTTCATTTCTAATACATATTCGCTCATATTTTTCCCTCCTTTTCTACTTTATTAACCGAAAAATGGATAACATTTAAAATAATAGATAAAATAGAACGGAAAAGTACCCTTTTCCGTTCTGTAATAGCTACTTATTTACTTAAGTATTATTGAAAATCTTTATAATTTTCAGCTGTAATTTTTACATATGGTATCCAAACATATTTACCATCTGTAATTTCATATCCAACATTTTCTTCTGTAATTTCTTGTCCTGCTGCTGCCATTGCTGCAATGTTTGTAGTAGCAATTCCTTGGTTTTCTGCATCATTTAACACTGTTCCTAATAAAGAACCATTTGCCATTGCTTCCAAAGCAGGAGCAGTTGCATCAACACCAACAACTGGCACAAATTTAGAAGCATCTCCTGTATTGTAGCCATTTGCTTTTAAAGATTCAATGACACCAAGTGCCATATCATCATTGTTGCAAAGAACTGCTTCGATTGTTTCAATTCCTTGTGATGTGATAAAAGCATTCATAAGCTCTGTTGCTTGTACTTTATTCCACATAGCAGTATCATTTCCAATTTCTTCTACTTCAATGCCTGCATTTTGTAATGCTTTTACAGAATATTCAGTTCTTAATGTTGCATCTTGATGTCCTGGTTCTCCAGTTACCATAATGTATTGTAATTTACCATCTCCGTTTTTGTCTGCTGTTTCTTTGTTTGCATTCCAGTAATCTGCAATAATTTCTCCAGACATTGTGCCAGATTCTTCTGCTTTTGCACCAACATACCAAACTTTGTCATAGCCTTGCATTACGTCAGCTTCTGGTTCTCTGTTTAAAAATACAATAGGTAAACCAGCAGCAGATGCCTTTTCTACCAATGGACCAGCAGCGGTACGGTCAACAGGATTTACTGCTAATGCTGTCATGCCTTTTGTAATAAAAGTATCTACTTGGTCATTTTGGGTTGCTTGTTTATTTTGAGAGTCAACCAATTCAATTTTTGCACCCAATGTATCAGCCTGTGCTTGCATATTGTTTCTAACACCTGTCATAAAGGTATCATCAAATTTATAAATACAAACACCAATCTCTACATCAGACATATCAGCATTGCCTTCTGTTCCCTGTTCTGCTCCTTGTTCTGTTTCCTGTCCATCACTTTGAGGAGTTGAACTTTCGCCGCCACCGCAGCCTACCATAACACCCATTGCCATCATAGAAGCCATCATTAATGCAAATAATCTTTTTTTCACTTTTTAAAACCTCCCTTAAAAACGTAACATTTATTTTTTCAAAATTGAAATACTTTGTAAATTCATTATAAAGGGACAAATTAGTAAAAACAATATAAAATTCTTTGCTTTAGTATAAAAATTCTCTTTATTTTTACTATATTATGACAAAATTCGGTAAAAAAACAATAACATAACTGTTATTTTTACATAATAGCAGCATGATATTTATTGTATAATTTTACGTTTATCATGTTATGTATTTATTATTTTAGGATTCTATGATTGACAAAAAATAGGAAATTATTGATAATAAAGATAGGAAGTAAAATAATACTGATTGAATCAATAGAAGGAGGAATTTTAGAATGAATATTAAGGAAAAATTAGAAAAAAATATTTGTTCAGAGCAAATAAAACAACTTTATGCCACAGAGGAACAAAATAAATATATTAATAGATTTCTTCATCTAATTGAAACATATTGTAATGTTTTTCATGATGATGTAGAAGGAGTCCGTTTATTTTCTGCACCAGGTCGTACAGAAGTTGGAGGAAATCATACAGACCATCAAAAAGGGCATGTGTTAGCAGCTGGTGTAAATTTAGATATTATTGCAGCCGTAAAAGCAAACGATAGTGATATTATTCAAGTACAAAGTGATGGCTATAAAATGATTACAGTTGATTTAAAACAGTTAGAACCAAATAAAAGTGAAGAAGGAACAACACTTTCTTTGATTCGTGGAATTGCAGCTTATTTTATCAAAATGGGCTATCCTGTCAAAGGCTTTAACGCCGTTATGACTTCCAGTGTTTTAAAAGGTTCTGGACTTTCTTCTTCTGCTGCCTTTGAAGTATTGATTGGAACTATCATTAATGGATTATACTGTGACAATAAAGAAACAGCTGTTAAAATTGCGCAAATTGGACAATATGCAGAAAATGTATATTTTGGAAAACCATGCGGTTTAATGGACCAGACAGCATCTTCTGTTGGCAGCTTTGTAGCCATTGATTTTAAAGATACAGAGCACCCTGTTGTAGAACAAATTCCATTTGATTTTAACTCTGTCAACCATGTACTTTGTATTGTAGATACTGGTGGAAATCATGCTGATTTAACACCAGATTATGCAGCTGTAACGGCAGAAATGAAATCTGTTGCAGCTTATTTTGGAAAGACAGTGCTTTCTGAATTGTCTGAACAAGATATTTATAATAATATTCCTGCCCTTCGTCAAAAATGTGGCGACAGAGCAATTTTACGTGCAATTCATTTTTTTGCAGATGACAAAAAAGCTGTACAAGAGGCAGAAGCGTTAAAAAATAATGATTTTGAAACCTTTAAACAACTCATTATGGCATCAGGTCATTCTTCCTTTACCTGTCTGCAAAATGTATATTCTACTTCAAATCCACAAGAGCAAGGATTGAGTTTAGCTTTGGCTTTATGTGAAAAAATATTAGGAAAGCAAGGAGCTTATCGTGTCCATGGTGGTGGATTTGCTGGTACAATACAAGCATTTGTTCCAATGGAATTGTTACATACTTTCCATGCAGAAATGGAATCCGCTTTTGGAAAAGGAAATTGTCATGTGCTTTCTATTCGCCCTGTAGGTGGTGTGGAAATAAAATAAATATAAAAAAATAAAAAATGAGGTTGCCCTGTTTATGCCTTGTACCAATCCAAATGAAGGGTAAAGTTTCAAGTTTTTTTGACAGACTGTATTCTTTTATAACAAAAAAGTGATTTATTTTTTAATTTTTTTGCATATTTATTCCACAAAGTTATCCACAGGCTGTGGATAACTTTGTGGATAACTTATAAATTTTATGCATTCAAAAAGGCTTCTCCTATCTGATATACATCTCCTGCACCTATGGTTAAAATTAAATCACCTGCTTGGCAATGTGCTTTTAAGTATTCTGTAATCTGCTCAAAATTACCACAATAAATAGCATTTTTATGAAATTCCTTTATTTTTTCCACAAGCTGTTGTGCTGTCACAAGACCAGTATCTTTTTCTCTTGCGGCATAAATATCCGCAATAATAATAACATCTGCATCACTAAAAGATTCTGCAAAAGAATCAAATAATGCTTTTGTACGAGAATAAGTATGAGGCTGAAATACACAATACATCGTATTATGATGAATTTTTTTTGCTGCTGCTAAAGTTGCTTTTATTTCTGTGGGGTGGTGTGCATAATCATCAATGACAAGAATACCATTTTTTTCTCCTTTTCTTTCAAAACGTCTTTGTGTTCCATGAAATTGTTCTAAACCTTTGATAATATCTTCTATTGGTAAAGAAAGAGTATAAGCTACTGCAAAAGCAGCAAGCGCATTTGTAATATTGTGGTCACCCGGAATGTGAAGATGAACACGACCAAGCAAATTGTCATGATAAAACACATCAAAACTATTTTTGCCATCTGGCTCATGGGTAATCTGTTTTGCTGTCCAATCTGCTTTTCCTTCCAAACCAACAGTTTCTACACGGCAAGCTAAATTTGCTGTAATTTCTTCTAAATGTGGAATAGCATGATTTACAATTAAAGTACCATTTGCTGCAATATTTTGTGTAAATTTATGAAAAGATGCCCGAATATTTTCTAAATTTTTAAAATAATCTAAATGGTCTGCTTCAATGTTTAAAATAACACCAATCAAAGGATAAAATTGTAAAAAGCTGTCAAAATATTCACAAGCTTCTGCTACAAAATAAGAATTTCCACCTATCTTAGTATTGCTGTGAATCGTAGGTAAAATTCCGCCTACTGTAATAGTAGGATTTACTTTTGCATAAAGCAAAATATCTGCTATCATACCAGTTGTAGTTGTTTTTCCATGCGTCCCTGCAATCGCAACAGAATAGGGATAATCCTCCATAATCATACCCAAAAGCTGTGCCCTATCTATAATAGGAATCTTTTTTTGTTTTGCAGCAACAAATTCTGGATTATCTTCCTTAATTGCTGCAGTATAAACAACAAGTTTTACCTCATCTGTAATGTTTTCTGCCTTATGTCCAATGTGAATAGAAATACCAATATTACGTAAATGTTCTGTTTCATCTGATTCTTTCATGTCTGAGCCTGCTACTTGAAAACCTTTTGCAAGTAATATTTCTGCCAAGCCTGACATACTGATGCCACCAATGCCAATAAAATACACAGATGGATATTGTTTTAAAAAATCTTTTTTCATTTTAAACCGCCTCATTTTCTTTTTATAAATATTATGTTGAAAATAATAAAAAATATGTTCTGAATCTATTTGATTTATTATAGTATAGTCAAAGGGGAATGGCAATCCATAAACAGCAGACCAAAAATTAAAAAATAAGAACAAAAAATCTATTTTTTATTATTTTATACACCTAAAAAAATAAAATATAGAATGGAAATTTATAACATATCAAAAATAAGTTGTTCATTTTGATAAAAAATATTTCATTTTTTGTTAAAAATGTATAAAAAATTTTAAAAAACAAAATAAAAATTTCGTTTTTTACAAAATAGATTAGCAAAAATTGTTAAAAAATCATTATTCTAATAAAAAATTTATTTGATATTTTACAAGGAATAAAAGATGTGCTATAATATGATTATACAATAATCATTTTGTATAGATAAGTTTTATCTGTGCCGAATGCTTGTCTCAGTTTTATAAATTATAAAGTATTGGGGGTATAAGACATGCGTAAGAAAGAAATGATTGCCATGTTATTGGCAGGTGGACAGGGAAGCCGTCTTGGCGTACTGACTAGAAACGTAGCAAAGCCAGCCGTTACGTTCGGAGGAAAATATAGAATTATTGATTTTCCATTGAGTAACTGTATCAACTCTGGTGTGGATACAGTTGGTGTGTTGACACAATATCAACCTTTACGTTTGAATCAACATATTGGTATTGGGATTCCCTGGGATTTGGACCGTAAATCAGGCGGTGTTACCATTTTAGCACCTCACGTAAAAGGTGGCGGTGACTCTGGCGAATGGTTTATGGGTACTGCAAATGCTATCTATCAAAACTTGGAGTATATTGAAAGCAATAATCCAGAATATGTACTTATTTTATCTGGAGACCACATTTATAAAATGGATTATTCTGCTATGTTAGATTTCCACAAGGAAAAAAATGCAGCAGCAACCATCGCCGTTTTAGAAGTAGGTTGGGATGAAGCAAGTCGCTTCGGTATCATGAATACAAAAGACGACGACCAAATTTATGAATTTGAAGAAAAACCAGCAAATCCAAAAAGCAATTTAGCCTCTATGGGTATTTACATTTTCACATGGAGCCGTTTAAGAGAAGCATTGATTGAAGATAGCAAAATTCACCCTGATAGTGACTTTGGTAATCATATTATTCCACGTATGCTGGAAGAAGGACAAACAATGTATGCTTATCGCTTCAAAGGTTATTGGAAAGATGTTGGTACCATTGAATCTTATTGGCAAGCAAACATGGAATTAATTAGAACATTACCTGATTTTAATTTGTATGAAGATTTTTGGAAAATTTATACAAATACAGACCATCAACCACCACAATATACAGGCCCAGACGCAAAAGTAAAAACAAGTATTGTTTCAGACGGTTGCGAAGTATATGGAGAAGTATATGATTCTATATTAGGCCCTAATGTTGTTGTAAAAAAAGGTGCTGTTGTAAGAGGCTCTATCATTATGGGCGACACTGCAATTGGCGAAAACAGCCAGCTAGACCGTTGTATTGTTGATGAAGGTTCTATGATTGGTGACAATGTTAAAATTGGTGTTGGCGACAATATTGAAAATGAAATGAAACCTAAAATTTATAACACAGGTATTACAGTAGTGGGACATATGACTACAATTCCAAACAATGTTACTATTGGTAAAAACTGCGTATTGTTAGGTGAAGTAACAGAACGTGACTTTACAAATGGTGTATTGGAAAGCGGTAAATCTGTGATTGTAGAGGAGGGTAACTTATGAGAGCAATTGGTGTAATTTTAGCTGGTGGTAACAATGAAGGTCGTATGGGTGCCTTAACAGATTTAAGAGCATCTGCTGCACTTCCTGTAGGCAGTTGCTACAGAGCGATTGACTTTGCTATGAGCAGTATGTCAAGCTCTGGTGTGCAAAAAGTAGCAGTATTGACACAATATAATTCTCGTTCCCTGCATGACCACTTAGGTTCTGCAAAATGGTGGGATTTAGGAAGAAAACAAGGTGGTTTGTTTGTATTATCACCTTATATTAGCAGAATGGATTCTAATTGGTTCCGTGGAACAGCCGATTCTATGTACCAAAATATGTCTTTTTTAAGACGCAGTAACACACCTTATGTTATTATTGCATCTGGTGATGCCGTTTATAAAATGGATTTCAAAAAAGTTTTGGAATATCATGAGCAAAAAGGTGCTGATATTACTGTTGTTTGCAAAGACATGGCTGGCAAAGACCTATCAAAATATGGCATTATGCAAATGGACGACAACAAGAGATTACAAGAGTTTGAAGAAAAACCTTTACAAGCTCAAAGCAACATGGCTTCCTTAGGCATCTATGTTATTGGCAGAGAATTATTGATTGAATTATTAGAGAAGGCAAACGCTGAGGGAAGATATGATTTTGTAAAAGATATTATCATCCGTCAGAGAAAAACATTAAAAATTTATGGTTATGAGTTTGAAGGATACTGGAGTTCTGTAGGCTCTAGTATTGTGGACTACTTCAAAACAAACATGGATTTTCTGAAAAAAGATATTAGAGATATTTTTGTGAACGAATATCCTTATATTGAAACCAAACCAAAAGATGAACCTCCTGCAAAATATAATACAGGTGCAGAAGTAAGAGATTCTATCATTGGTAGTGGTTCTATTATCAATAGTAGAGTAGAACATTCTGTTGTTTTCCGTAAAGTGTATATTGGTGACCATGCAAGTGTAGAAAATTCTATTGTGATGGAAGGTTCTCGCATTGGCAATGGCTGTGAAGTAAGATATGCAATACTGGATAAAGATGTTGTATTAGCAGATGGTCAAAAGGTTATTGGAACACCAGATAATCCAAAGATAATCAGAAAAGGTACAAAGTTATAAGATTGTAAAAGCGTAAAGGAGGATAATTCCCAGGTCACATGGGAGGAGAGAGCGTATGGAAATTACTGATGTAAGAGTGAGAAAGGTCAACAAAGAAGGAAAAATGAAAGCTGTTATTTCTGTAACTTTCGACAACGAATTCGTGGTTCATGACATCAAGGTAATTGAAAGAGAACAGGGCTTATTTATTGCAATGCCAAGCAGAAAATCTGCAGATGGAGAATTTAGAGACATTGCACATCCAATCAATGGTGTGACCAGAGAAAAAATTCAGAGCGCAATATTAGAAAAATATGCAGTTGCTGCTGAAGAAGCAGAACAACAAGTAGAGGATTAAAAAAAACATGGAAGGCAAAAGCCTTCCATGTTTTTTTATAGTTCTCTTTTTAGCACAACATTTTGCATATCTATAATGGCAGGTTGATAATGTTTTGCATAAGGTTCTAATAAATATGCTTGTGTAAATAATACAATTTCATTTGGCTGAATATAAAAATCATACATAAAATATGCAGAATCAACAATTTCCTCCGCACCTGCAAAATAATTTTCTGGATTTTTTTGAATATTATTTTTAAATGTCATTTTTACAAGGGAATCAACGTCTGTATCTAATAAGTCACTCAGTTGTAGTTGACTGCCAGTGTTTAAGTCAAAAGTATATGCTTGACGGAAAGGTGTACCATGTGCACCACCAGTAAACTCATAATAATCTAATAAAAGTGAAATAGTATTATTATCTAAATAAGTAACATTATAATTGCAGTCAAAAGAATAAGGAACTACAGAAACATAAATATTATCTGGAGATACTTTATTTTCCATTGCAGAAAGTGAAGTAAAAACATCATTTGCAATAACTTCATTTATTTTTTTGATTGCCTCACTTTCTCCTTGCAATTCTGGATATAAAACATTTGCTTTCCATACAACATCACCATTTTTATTTTTTATTTCTCTTTTTTCTGTTTTTTCTATCACAAAATCTTTACTTTCTATTTGTATGGTATTTGTGTTGTTGTCCCATATAATATCTGCTTGAAACGGCTGTAATAATGATCTTAAAGGTACAAACATGGTTTCATTTTTAACATAAGCTGGTGCTTCTAAAGAAATACGTTGTGTTTTTTCTCCACTTGTTACAATCAGTGTAGTGCTATTGGGACAAGTAGATACAATTGTATCTCCCTTTTTTCCAATTACTGTTTTGGTAGGCGCATTCCAAGTAACAGAAGCACCGATTGTTTCTAATGTTTGCTTCATAGGTACAAAAGTAATTCCATTTTTTATAGTTGGCTTTTGTACATAGGAAATGGGTGTATTATGAAACATTACTGTCAATTCTTTTGCAAAAACAGCAGAGGGAAAAAATGTGCTACAAATACAAAGCAATGCAAATAATCTTTTCATAAAAAACCTCCTATCATGGATTAACTGTTATATAAACTGCTTTGATTATCCTTTAAAACGACATCATGTGCGCCACCTTCTGTAAGACTCGTTGCAGAAATAATAGTTAATTTTGCTTTTTCCTGTAATTCTGGTATTGTCAATGCGCCACAGTTGCACATTGTAGATTTTACTTTTTTTAGGGAAAGAGAAACATTATCTCTTAAACTGCCTGCATAAGGTACATAAGAATCCACACCTTCTTCAAAAGAAAGTTTTTTATCTCCCCCCATATCATATCTTTGCCAATTTCTTGCCCTTGCAGAACCTTCTCCCCAATACTCTTTCATGTAATTGCCATTAATATTTACTTTATTGGTAGGGCTTTCATCAAAGCGAGAAAAATAACGTCCTAACATTAAAAAGTCCGCTCCCATTGCTAAAGCTAATGTCATATGATAATCATATACAATTCCACCATCAGAGCAAATTGGAATATAAATTCCTGTTTCTTTGTAATATTCATCTCTTGCTTCTGCCACTTCGATAACTGCAGAGGCTTGTCCACGTCCGATGCCTTTTTGTTCTCTTGTGATACAAATAGAACCACCACCGATACCAACTTTTACAAAGTCTGCACCACATTCTGCTAAATAGCGGAACCCTTCTTTATCAACTACATTTCCAGCACCAACTTTAACAGTATCCCCATAATTTTTACGAATAAAATCTAATGTAACTTTTTGCCATTCAGAAAAACCTTCCGAAGAATCAATACAAAGAATGTCTGCACCAGCATTAACAAGAGCAGGTACACGTTCTGCATAATCTCTTGTATTGATACCTGCACCTACTACATATCTTTTATGAACATCTAACAGTTCATTTTTATTTTCTTTGTGAGAATCATAGTCCTTACGAAATACCATATATACTAGTCTGCCTTCATCATCAATAATTGGCAAAGAATTTAATTTGTGGTCCCATATAATATTATTTGCTTCTTTTAATGTAGTACCTTTTGGTGCACAAACAAGTTTTTCCAATGGTGTCATAAAATCTTTTACTTTTTCATGACCTTCCATGCGACTCACACGGTAGTCACGACTTGTTACAATTCCCACCAATTTTCCTTGTGCAGTACCATCTGTTGTAACAGCAACAGTAGAATGACCTGTTTTTTCTTTTAAAGCTAGAATATCTTTTAAAGTGCTTTCTGGTGTGATATTGGAATCACTTACTACAAAACCTGCTTTATAAGATTTTGCTCTTTGTACCATAGCCGCCTGATTTTCTATTGTTTGGGAACCATAAATAAAAGAGATTCCGCCTTCTTTTGCTAATGCTACAGCCATTTTATCATCAGAAACAGACTGCATAATAGCAGAAACTAGGGGGATATTCATTTCTAAAGCAGGCTTTTCGCCTTTTTTAAACTTTACAATAGGGGTTTTTAAGCTAACATTGTCTGGAGTACATTCCATGGAAGAATATCCCGGAACAAGAAGATATTCGCTAAAGGTGCGGGAAAGTGATTTAAAATAAGTTGCCATAATTTACCTCCTGTTTTAATCTTAAATACATGATAATATAATAAACCTTATTATAACACAAAAGTGTTTTTGTGCAATAAAAGAAATTAATGATTCAAATAATAAATTGTTCTATTAGCTACAATGCCAGTCAAAAATCCTGTTACAATTCCCAAGATTACAAGAAAAGGTAGATAATAAAAAAGTCCAATATTTTCCACAACAATACAGGCAATGATAATTTGCCCAATATTGTGGCTAATACCACCAGAAATACTAACAGCAATAACAGAAAAGTGATTTTTAAAAAATGACATAATACAAAAACTAAGCAATGCCCCAGCAGCACTGTAAAAAAAACTTGCAAAACCTGTAAAAAGGATTCCTGACATTAAAATACGCAAAATAGAAATACAAAAAGCTGCTTTATTATCCAATAAATAAAGTGCAATCAATACAGCAACATTTGCAAGCCCTAGCTTCATGCCAGGCACTAGCATAGGAATTGCAAGCATACGTTCTACATAACTAAGTAAAAGTGCAGTTGTTGTAAGCAGTCCACAGTATGCAATTTTTTTTGGATTCATTCTGTCACCTCATTTTATTTCTACAACTACTTTATGTGGTAAACAAACAATCATTTCTCCCATATGGGTAATTGTCTTTTGTTGTACACAAATTTGGTCAGGACAGTCTGCCTCTATAATGGTAGTAGTTCTATTTTGTATTTGTAAGATATTATAACCTTTTTCTGTTTGTATGGTATAAATTTGGTCTTGCGATAAATCAAATTGCTTTTGCTCTCCATTGATAGAAACAGAAACAATAGAAGCAGAACCAGTTCTTGTTGCTACTATATAATAAAGACAGACGAGTAGCAATATAAAAATAAACAGAATCCCTTTTTTTTTCATAATACACTCCTTTATATAAAAAAAGGAAGCATTTGCTTCCTTCTCCCTTTCCTTCTATGCCCAGAACCGGAATCGAACCAGTGACACGAGGATTTTCAGTCCTCTGCTCTACCAACTGAGCTATCTGGGCTTATTTTAGATACTATACAGTATTTTGTTTATTTTGTCAACAAAAATATTGACAAACTTGAAATATGTGATACAATGAAAAAAATAAATGAGCGTTTGAGGAAAAATAAATCTTATAATCATACTACAGAGAGTCAATGGTTGGTGTAAATTGATGTAAAAAAAAGATGTTCCACTTTCCGAGCTGTTTGGTGAAAGCCGAAAGGGTAAGCCCTTTACTGCTGTTTGAGAGGCTTGTAATAAAAGCAAATTGGGTGGCAACGCGGGAATATAGCTCTCGTCCCTTTTTATAGTATAAAAAGGGCGAGGGCTTTTCTATATTTATCACAAAAATAAGGAGGATATTTATGTTAGACATTAAATTAATACGTACTAATCCAGAATTAGTAAAAGAAAATATTAAAAAGAAATTTCAAGATGAAAAATTAGTTTTAGTAGATGAAGTCATTGAAATGGACAAGCAATTTCGTGAAACAAAAGGAAAATGCGATGATTTACGAAGCCAAAGAAATTCCATTAGTAAAGCTATCGGTGGTATGATGGCAAAAGGACAAAAAGAAGAAGCAGAAAAAGCAAAAGCACAAGTAGCAGCAATGGCAAAAGAATTAACAGAATTAGAAGCTTTGGAAGAAGAATTGACTGCAAAAATTAGAGAAAGAATGTTAGTTATTCCAAATATCATTGATGAAAGCGTTCCTTTAGGAAAAGATGACAGCGAAAATGTAGAAGTTGAACGCTTTGGAGAGCCAGTTGTACCAGATTTTGAAGTGCCATATCATATTGATATTATGGAAAGCCTTGCCGGAATTGATTTAGACAGTGCAAGAAAAACAAGCGGAAATGGATTTTATTATCTTTGTGGAGATATTGCTAGACTTCATTCTTCTATTCTTTCCTATGCAAGAGATTTTATGATTAACAAAGGATTTACCTATTATATTCCACCTTTTATGATTCGTAGCAATGTTGTAACAGGGGTTATGAGTTTTACAGAAATGGAAAATATGATGTATAAAATAGAAGGAGAAGATTTATATTTAATTGGTACAAGTGAACATTCCATGATTGGTAAGTTTATAGACACGATATTAGAAGAAGAATCTTTACCACAAACATTAACAAGTTATTCTCCATGCTTTAGAAAAGAGGTAGGCGCACATGGCATTGAAGAAAGAGGCGTTTATCGAATCCATCAATTTGAAAAGCAAGAAATGATTGTAGTATGTAAACCAGAAGATAGTCCTCATTGGTTTGAACAGCTTTACAAAAATACAGTGGAATTTTTCCGTACTTTAGACATTCCTGTCAGAACATTAGAATGTTGTTCTGGAGATTTAGCTGATTTAAAAGTAAAAAGTATTGATGTAGAGGCATGGTCTCCAAGACAAAAAAAATATTTTGAAGTAGGAAGCTGCTCTAACTTGGGAGATGCACAAGCACGTCGTTTAGGTATTCGTGTAAAAAACAAAGAAAAAGGAAATTATTTTGCACATACCTTAAACAATACAGTTGTTGCACCTCCACGTATGTTGATTGCATTTTTAGAAAATAATCTGAATGCAGATGGTACTGTTTCTATTCCAAAACCATTGCAACCATATATGGGTGGTACAGAAGTATTAATACCAAAGAAATAATGGATAAAGAAGGAGGTGTTTTCCTCCTTCTTTTTGTTATAAATGACAAAAAATGATAATAAAAAGAAGTATTACTAAACCAAAAGGACCATTTTTATAAAAGATTACTATATTTTGCTATGTAATAATATGATATAATATTACAAATAAAAAAATAAGTTGTGTATCAATATGCAACTTATACTAGTATAATTCTTATTTAGCGAAAAGAGGACAACAATGTTAAAAAAAAATAGAAAATATATATGTTTATTTTTATATTTATTGTGCATTTTAATAATGTTTTTATACAATACAAAAAAATGTATTAGTGTATCTCCAAAAGAAAATATTCTTGTTTACATTATTTCGATAGTATGCATGATGTATTTTTTAAAGGAACAAAGTATTAAAAAAAATATCATTATAATCTATATGAACATGATTCTTTTTAGTATCGTTTTTGTTTATAATTGTTTGAGAAACACTACTTTAAATATATTAGGCTTATCAGAAGAATCTGTAGAGTTATTATATGATTTAGCAGAAAAAATATTTCAGGATATAAGCAAATTTTTTATGATATATTTTGCTATATCAACAGTATTAATTTCTTTTATAATGATAAAAAAACATATAAAAAGAAAGGTTGATAATTTTGAAAAAATATAGCAGGTATATCTATTTTTTAGTATTGCTTTTTTTTATCTATGTCGCACGAAACTACCACATTTATGTGAGAATACCAGAAGATATTTATTTAATTGGTTTCTTTTTATGCTATACTGTAATAACATTTTGTGTTATTAACATATTTCAAAATAAAAGTAAAAATAAATTGATTATCTCTCTTATGACAGTTTTATTTATATTGGTATTTATAAGAAATGTTTTATCTAATATTGATTTAAAGGGAGAATATGATGTCTATACTATGATATTATATCCTTCTATAAAAGCCAGTATTGTATATATTGCATCGGCATTTGGTATGATGTTTCTTCTGAAAAAATATAGTAAAACTTAAATCACTTTATTGAAACAATAAAACCCAACAAAAAGTTATCATTTTGTTGGGTTTTTATAATTTTTTAAATTTCTTTAAAAAAGTCTATAATATCCGCTTTGTTTGCTTGTATTTTTCCCTGCACCATTTCTTTCTTACCACCTCCATTACAAGCAAATTTTTCTGATAATTGTTGTTTTAGTGCTTGCATATCTTTTTTTTGACTCATCAGGATATAAGTATATTCTGCTTCATCTCCAGAAAATACAGCTACAACTTCTGCTTTTTGGTACAGCATAGAAGCAAAATGTTGTAATGTTTTTGCATTGGATACTTTTTCAAATAAGACAACCGTTTTCGTTTCTTTTATATTGTTTGCAATTTGTTCTAATCTTTCTTTTTCAAACAAATTGATTTTCCATTGTAAGGTATCCTTTTCTTTTTTTAATTTTTCTACTGCTTTTGCAATATCTTTGACTGGTACAGAAAGCAAATGAGAAATAGTATCTGCATTTTTACTTTTTTCATCGTAGTCATAAAAGGCTCTTTTTCCCGCAATCATGCGTAAACGTACACCACTTTTATAATGGTCTGCAGATAATATTTTAACACAACCAATTTCACCCGTTGTTTTGGTATGGATACCACAGCAAGCACAAGTGTCATACTCTGGTACTTCTACAATACGGACAGTTCCTTCTAAACTTTTTTTGCTTCTATAATCTAATTTTTGCAGTTGTTCTTTTGTTGGATAATAAATATTAATTATCTTGTTTTGTATCACTGCCTCATTTACGCCTAACTCTAATGTCCTTACTTCTTCCGGAGATAATTTTTTATCAAAATCCAATGTAATAAATTCTTTTCCCATATGAAAACCTATATTATGTGCTCCATATTTTCGATAAGCTAAACCAGATATAATATGCTCTGCAGTATGATTTTGCATTAAATCAAAACGATATTCCCAATCAATTTCTCCTTTTACAACATTTCCTATTGTGATGCTATTTTTTACAGTATGATATACTACACCTTTTTTTTCCTGCACATCTAATACTTCTTGTCCGTCTAAAATTCCTTTGTCTGCTGGCTGTCCGCCGCCTTCTGGATAAAAACAAGTATCTTCTAATACTACATCATATCCTTTTTGGCTTTTGATACAATCTATTATTTTTGATTCTATGCTTTTTTGATACCCATTTCTGTAATATGCCATTTCTGTTTTCATATTGTTTTCCTTTCTATCATAAAACATAAAAAGAAAAGCAGAGAATATTATCCCCACTTTCCTATTTTTATTTATTCACATGCTGTCAGAGCTTTATCTAATATTTCTATCATCGCATCAACATGTCTTTCTTCTGCAATTAATGGTGGCACAAAACGAATTACATCATGTCCTGCACCCACCAACAATAAGCCTAATTCTATACATTTATTAATAACATCACTTGTGGGAATACTTAATGCAATCCCTTGCATAAAACCAATTCCTCTGACATCTTTAATACAAGAATGTTTTTGTTGCAATTTTTTGAGTTGTTCTGTCATATAAACACCAGTTCTTTTTACATTTTCAAGCAACCCATTTTCAAATAGTTCTTTCATTACAGTAACACCTGCTGCTGTTGCAAGGGAATTTCCACCAAAAGTAGAAGCATGGTCACCAGGCTGGAATGCCTGCGCTGCAAAATCTTTTACCATCATAGCACCAATCGGAACACCACCTGCTAACCCTTTGGCAAAAGTAGCAACATCTGGAACAACGCCAAATGTTTGATAAGCAAATAAATTTCCAGTTCTTCCCACACCGCATTGCACCTCATCAAACATTAAAAGAATATCTTTTTCATCACAAAGTTTTCTGACTTTTTGCAAATATTCTTTATCGGCTGGGATAATGCCACCTTCCCCTTGTATTGGTTCCATCAATATTGCACAAGTTTTTTCTGTTACTGCTTTTTCTAATGCTTCAAAATCATTAAAAGGAACATAACAAATATCTGGCATCAGTGGTTCTAATCCTTTATGATATTTATCTTGTCCTGTTGCAGTAACAGCACCATATGTTCTGCCGTGGAAAGAATGTATCATGGTAATAATTTCGTTTCCCGCTTTTCCTTTCATTTTAGCATATTTTCTAGCTAATTTTAAGGTACTTTCAATGGACTCTGCACCACTATTGCAAAAAAATACTTTATCAAAATCGCTATGTGCTACTAGTTGCTCTGCTAACTCAATTTGTGGTTCTGTATAATACAAATTGGAACAATGAATTAATTTCATTGCTTGTTCTGCAATCGTTCTTTCTAAGGCTTCATTCGCATAGCCTAAACTGTTTACTGCAATACCAGCAACAAAATCAATATATTTTTTTCCGTCTATATCCCAAACATACATACCATTTCCACATTCAATAGCAATCGGAAAACGGTTATACGTTTTCATTACTACTTGATTGCCTCGTGCAATTAATTGTTCCATTTTTTCTCCCATATTTTTTTCCTCCCTTATTTTTCAATCATTGTGCCAATACCTTCTGGTGTAAAGATTTCTAATATCAAACAATGTTCTACTCGACCATCTAATATATGGACATTGTTTACACCCTGCCGGATTCCTTCCATACAACATTCTACTTTTGGTATCATACCTCCTGAAATAATACCATCTTCTATGAGCTTTTGTATTTTTTTAGAACTAATAAAACTCATAATAGAATTTGGGTCATTAATATCTCTCATAACCCCTTCTACATCTGTTAAAAAAACTAACTTTTCTGCCTGCAAAGCACCTGCAATCGCTACAGCTGCATAGTCTGCATTAATATTATAAGTTGTACCATTTTCATCTTTTCCGATTGGTGCAATTACAGGAATAAATTCATTACTAATTAAAGATTGCACCAAAGTAGGGTCAACGGAAACAATATCCCCTACACAACCATAATCAATGCCATCTTTTTCTATTTTTTTCGCTTTAATGATTCCACCATCTTTTCCGCTGATACCAACTGCCTTAACGCCTTGTGTTTCAATTTCCGTTACAATATGCTTGTTTAGTTTTCCAGATAACACCATTTCAACAATTTCCATGGTCTTTTCATCTGTCACTCTTAAACCATTGATAAACTTTGATTCAATATTCATTTGCTTTAAAAATGCATTAATATCAGGTCCACCTCCATGCACAACAACAGGATGCATACCCACTAGTTTCATCAATGCAATATCTTGTATCACTGTTTGTTTGATATTATCATTGATTAAAGCACTTCCACCATATTTTATTACAACTGTTTTGCCATAAAATCGTTGAATGTAAGGTAGTGCCTCCACCAATGTTTTTGCTTTATCAATATATAACTGCATAACATCTTTTTCCATATTACGTGAATCCTTTCTTTATTTCCCTTTTCGTTTCTGCTTTTATTAGTTATAAAATACAAACAACAAAACCATTATACTACAATCTCCATACCATCATAGGCAAATAAAATATTATCAAGTTTCTTTTCCAATTCTTTATAATAGCCATATGATTTTCCCCACATTTCATCAATATGTGTTATAATTACTTTTTTAATTCTATAATAGTTCTTTATTCTAATAATTTCATCTAAAGTAAATAGTTCATCTTTAAATGGTGCATCTTCAAGTTTCGTTCCATCATTTAATATACCATTGTCAGAAACTAAACTAATGATAAAAACATCTGTATCAAAGTATGCTTTATTGTGCTGAAATGGTTTTGGATTACAGCAGGCATAGACTACTTTCTTTTTATTTTGTTTTATAACATAAAAAGTGATGTTTCTATTTGGATTATTGTTAATAAAATCAATATCTATGTTATCTATATTGACATGTGATGTTTCATTTACAGAAATGCATCCAAGAACATCACCATAATATTTTAAACAATCACGATTCATATTATTAATATCATCAATTACCTCAGGTAGAGCATAAAAGTTAATGGGTGCACTTTTTTCTTTTATAAAATCATAGCCTATTTTTTCAACAATTCTAATTCCTTTTACATGGTCAGGGTCACTATGTGAAATAGAAATGTTCTTTACCTCTGTTATTTTTTGTCTATTACAAGCCACTGCAATATCTTCTGGAGTATCTATCAACATTTTAATATCGTCAATATATAAACTTGGACCTAATCTCTCATATCTTCCGCCTTTTTGTCTGGCTTCTTCACATATATTACACTTGCAAAATGAACTTGGAATAATTGACATACCACCACTACCAATAATTTTTAGTTTCAATGTTAGTATACCTCCTTTATTGCAGCATAACATTAAGAGCGATAATCTCCATTGATGCTTACATATTCATGACTTAAATCACAGCCCCATGCTGTTGCCTTTTCGATTCCCTCTTGTATTCTAATTTCTACAGTAATTTCTTTTTCCTTTAATATTTCTAATGCCTTTTGTTCATCAAACACAATAGGACTGCCTTGTATCATTAAATCAATACTACCTTTTGCACTATGATAAATAATATCTACTTTTTTAGTATCAAAATTGATACTAGAATAACCCATAGCACACAACACACGTCCCCAATTTGCATCTTCCCCATACATAGCCGTTTTTACTAAATTAGAAGTAACAACAGATTTTGCTATTGTTTTTGCATCCTGCTGTGTTTTTGCACCGCTGACATGAACTTCTATAAATTTTGTAGCTCCTTCTCCATCTCTTACCAAGTCTTTGGCTAATTTTGTATTGACAAAATGCAATGCTTGTTTTAAAGCCTCATAGTCTGCATTTTTTTGTGTTATTTCAGCATTTCCAGCCATACCATTTGCTAATACAATGACTGTATCATTTGTACTAGTATCTCCATCTACAGAAACCATATTATAACTTGTTTGAATACTTTCTTTTAATATTTCATCTAGCAATTCTCTTTTAATACAAACATCACTGGTAATAAAAGCTAACATTGTCGCCATATTTGGGTGAATCATACCACTTCCTTTTGCCATACCACCAATAGTAACCGTTTTTCCACCAATTTCTAATGCAACAGCTACTTCTTTAGAATATGTATCTGTTGTCATAATTCCCTCTGCTGCCAAATGTCCATCTTCTAAAGTTTTCCCTAATTTCGGAAAAAGTAAGTGAATCCCATTTTTTACTTTTTCAATGGGAAATGTTGCACCAATAACACCGGTAGAGGCTGTCAATATTTGTTCTTGTCCTACCTTTAAGCAGTCTGCTAACGTTTCTGCCATTTCTTGATTTGCTTTTTCACCCTCTATTCCAGTGCAAGCATTAGCATTTCCGCTATTGATAACAATTCCTTTTATCTGTTGTTTTTGTTCCATAAGTTCCATATTACGTAATACAGAGGTCGCTTTTACAACATTTGTAGTAAAAGCACCTACAGCCGTTGCAGATACCTCACTTACAAGGATTGCCATATCCTTGATGCCTTCTTTTATACCGATTGCACCGCCTGTTGCTTTGTAGCCTTTTGCTGCGGTCACACCACCTTGTATTTCTTTCACTTTGCTTTCCTCCTATCAGTCATCTATGTTCTTAAACGATATTCTCCATTGATTCTAATATATTCATGTCCTAAGTCACAACCCCAAGCAATCGCTTCTTCTACGCCATCATGCAGATAAATGTGTATAATAATATCCCTTTCTGCTAATATTTCAAGTGCTTTTCCTTCATCAAAAGGAATTGGATGACCTTCTTCCATAAGCTGCAAATAACCTTTTTCATTTTGAAAAGCAATTCCTACACGTTCTGGCTGAAAAAATCCTCCAGAACCACCCATTGCTGCTAAAATACGTCCCCAATTTGCATCTTCTCCATACATTGCTGTTTTTACTAAGTTATCATTGATAATTGTTTTTGCTAATTTTCTAGCATCTTCTTTTGTTCTTGCTCCTGTTACAGCAGCAGCAATTAACTTGCTTGCACCTTCTCCATCATGCACTACTTGTATGGATAATTTTTGATTAATATATAAAATGGCATCTTTAAATCTTTTATAGTCCTCACTATCTTCTGTAAAGGGTTCATTTTCAGCCATGCCATTTGCTAAAAGTAATGCCATATCATTTGTACTCATAGCACCATCAACAGAAATCATATTATACGTAATATCCACCGCATCTGACAATGCTTTTTGTAACAATTCTTGAGAAATAACTGCATCTGTTGCTAAAAAAGCTAAGACCGTTGCCATATTTGGCTGAATCATACCACTACCTTTTGCCATAGCACCAATGGTAACCGTTTTTCCTCCTAGTTCCAATTCCACAGCAACTTCTTTTAAAAAAGTATCTGTTGTAATAATACCTGCTGCTGCTTCTTTGCTGCTTTGTCTATCTCTTTTTAATTGTGGAACTATTTTTTTAACCCCTTCTTCAATGATACACATAGGCATTTCTTTTCCAATAATGCCTGTAGAGGCTGTCAAAACTTCATCAGGACTAATACCAAGTGTTTCTGCATAAATTTCTGCCATTTTTTGATTATCTAAAATTCCTTTTTTTCCAGTACAAGCATTGGCATTTCCACTAATGCTAACAATTCCCTTAATTTTTTTTTTGCTTTTTACCATTTCTTCATTTCGGATAACTGGGGCAGCTCTTACAATATTTTGGGTAAACATACCTGCAACATTTGCCGGCTGTTCACTATATAAAAGTGATAAATCTTTTTTAATTTTTTTAATACCAATATGTGCACCTGTTGCTAAAAATCCCTTTGCTGCTGTAATACCCCCATCAATAATTCTCACACTAATTCCTCCTTCTAAGAAAAAAGCCTTTATGCAGGAAAAATAGGTGCCTGACAAAGTCCAGTATCTTCTTTTAATCCAAATACAAGATTCATATTTTGCACAGCTTGTCCTGCTGCTCCTTTGACTAAGTTATCAATGGCACCAATTACAATAATTCTTTTGGTTCTTTCATCTACAGTAAAACCAATGTCTACAAAATTAGAGCCTTTTACCCATCTTGTTTCTGGAAAAATTCCTTCTTTCGTGACTCTTACAAAATACTCTTTTCCATACCATTTTTCATATGCTTTTCTAACGTCTTGCTCCGTAACACCTTCTTTTAAAGAAGCATAACAAGTTGCTAAAATTCCTCTGTTCATTGGTGTTAAATGAGGTGTAAAGGAAAGTGTTATTTTTTCTCCAGCTGCATAAGAAAGTTGTTCTTCAATTTCTGGAGTATGTCTGTGGGAAGCAATCTTATAGGCTTTTATATTTTCATTAACTTCACAGTATAGACTTCCGGTTACAAGTCCTCTGCCTGCCCCACTGACACCAGATTTTGCGTCAATAATCATGCTTTTATTATCTACTAAATGTTCTGCGGTAAGTGGTAATAAAGATAAAATGCTGCAAGTGGTATAACAACCCGGATTTGCAATCAGTCTAGCCTTTTTAATTTTTTCCCTGTTTACTTCACAAAGGCCATAAACTGCTTGTTTTAATAATTCTTGTCCTTCATGCTGTAAACCATACCATTTTTCGTAATCTTCTACATCTTGCAATCTAAAATCTGCACCAAAATCAATAATGACTGTTTTTTGTAAAATTTCTTTTGTTACTTTTTTTGCTGCTACACCATGAGGCAAAGCCAAAAAAACAACATCACATTCTTCTGCCATTTTTTCAATATCTTCTTCTTCACAAATTAAAGGATTAATCTCTCTATATCCTTCATATACCTCACTAAATTCTTTTCCGATATATCTTTGAGAAGTCACGGTTTTCAATTCTACTTCTGGATGTTGCATTAGCAACCGAACTAATTCATTTCCTGCATATCCTGTTGCACCAATGACACCTGCTTTTATCATACATCATTCCTCCGTTCTATAATGTTATAATTATACATAATCATTTATGATTATGCAAGTAAAAATGTAAAAATTCAAAAATTATTTTTAAAATACATTTGTTTTTATGCATATCATATGAATAAATATATATTTTTTATTTTACATCATTTTCTCGTTACAATGTTACCTAAAAATTTTGTATTATAACAAAAAATTTTAGCAATATCCATAAAAAACCCCTTGCAATCTGCAAGGGGTTTTGAATTTAATCTGATACAGATATGTCAGTAGAACATACCATTGTTCCAGATGAAGTATATATGGTTGCTGTCACAGTAACAGTACCTGTACTTGTTGCTCTTAAACGGTTGCCACTTGTAATTCTTGCATTTGTACCACCATCATCTGTAATTTCCCAATCAACATCAGTATATTCTCTTTGGGAGGACTTAGAAATTGCTTTTAAAGGCACGCTAATTCCTTTTTTGCATTGTCCTCCTGTTTCAATTCTAACATCGGAACTAGAGGTACTTCTTGCTGCACTTGTCACATTTGTATTGTTTCTTGTGTTTGATGCACTTGCAGAAGTCACACTGGAAGTACCTACGGAAGTATCACCAACAGAGATTACTTGTTTTTTTACAGCCTGTGTGGTATTGCTTGGCATATTACTTGTGGTTGTTGTGTTACTGCTTGTGTTGTTTGTTGTCTTGTTGCTTTCATTACTTTGTTTTTGCTCTTTTATTTCATTGCTTGTATCGCTTGCTGGTTTATTCACATGAATTACCAATTCTTTGACAAAGTTGTCTTTTTCTGTTTTGCCATTTTTTACAGTTGCAATTAAAGTTACCTTACCAGAAGCATTTGCATCTATGATAAAGATATTTGAATTTTGATTCAAAGTACCAATACCATTTACTTGCACAATATTTGGTATTGCAGTAAGGGTTGTATTTTTTGCGCTCCATGTTACCGTTTTGTTGGTTGCATTGGTAGGCAATACTTTGATGCCGGTATGCTTTGTGATACCATTGACTGTGCTTGTGCTGTCTGCTAAACGCAAGGTAATTTGTTTGGTTCTGTCGCTTGTAATGGTATATTCCTGAGAAGGAAGTTTTTGCAAATCGTTGATGTCATCAAAATTGATGTCAGAAACTGCTGTAAAAGGAATCACAATCTCATTTGTGTTGTCCTGTACCTTGTTGTCTTCCTCTGGAACATCATTTTTGTTAGATTCATTTTCTGCAGTGTCCTTGTTGTTTTCTGTTCCAGGATTTTCTGTATTGTTTTCGTTTGAAACAACATCATTTATAGGATTTGATGTATCTGCATTGTCTTCTGATGGTCGTGGCAAATTAAATGTATTTGCTTCTTCAGAAGCACTTGATTTGCCATCTGTTTTGTCTTCCGTTCCTGTGCCTGGTTGAGATGATTCTGGTTTGGGAGCAGTACCTTTTGGAATTTCTAATATTAAAGTTGCAACATAATCTTGATTTTCAGCTAATCCATTAGCAACTCTTGCTTCTAAAGTAACTGTTCCCTTTTCTGCATATCCTGGTATTGTCAATACACTATCTTTAAAGCTCGCTACATCAGGGTCTATGCCAGTATCACCCTTTATACTCCAATTTATTTGTCTATTTGTAGCAGTAGATGGTACTACCACTGCCTTACTTAAGTTAATAGAAATATTTTCTGTTACTGCTGGTATAACACACTTGTAAATATTTTCTCCAGATGGGTCAAGTTTTCCCATCCATGTACTCGAAAAATCTATTCCTTCTACTGCAATTATATCATTCAGAATCTCTATTTCAGTTCGGTCACTTGTAGCGTTTGTTACCTTTGTACTATTTTTAATCAATGCACCATTTTTCCAAACTGCACTGAAACAAAGCGTTTTTCCTGCATATTCCTTTGGTATAGTATATTCTACATAATCCTTTCCAGGAACTGTAGTAAATACTGCATTAGGAATTGGCTTATATTTGTTTTTATCTTCTTTAATTTCTACTTGCCAATTTACATCTTTATCAGAAGGACCACTATAACCATGATAAGAAGCTGTTGCAGGTCCTACCGTTATAGATTTCAAGCGAATGGTTTGGGCTGGTGCTGCCATTTTTATTTCAGAATCTAACTCATTTGACACAAAAATAGTAGATTCTTTTGCCTCAATTGGCTTAAATACTGTTTTTATGTTGACATTAAATTCTGAATTTCCCATATTTTCAACTTGAGCATTTAAGGTAAATGTTTCTTCTGGTTTTCCCTTTACCCGTAATTCATTACCCTTTAATTCTGCAATTTCTATCTTCTTTGCTGCATCTACAATTGACCATGTAACCTTTCTGCCATCTACTGTTTCTGGTAATGTTACAGTATCATAGCCTGCAATGCTGCGCACTCCATCTTGTAAAGTAATAATTGATGCACCACTGTCTGTTCTATTTGGGAAGGTCACTTGTTGTGCCTGACAATCTATTGAAACTGATTCAGAATATTTTGTAGTAGTTGTTGGTGTCAAGTTTTCATCTTCATATTCTATATATGCTCTAAAATACATCGTTTTTGATTGATAACGATTCTCATTTAAGTCATCTGTTGTAACAGTATAAACAACTTCATTTAAAGGATTCGCATCAACAAAATTTAAAGGAGTCCAAGTTATATTATCGTAACTTTTTTCCCAGCCTTTTATTGTTGTATATCCTGTATTGTTTGCATTTATTACTTCTGCTGTTAAATTGATTTTTCCGCCTTCATTAGTATTGGAACCTTCTGCTACTCTTGCAGTTACATTCAATTCAGGTGGAACAGTATTTACAACTACGATAACATCACTACCAGCAGGATTAATAAAATCTTTTCCTTCTGATTCACCATTTGCAATATAAGCACGCAATCTAATTTTTCCAATTTTTCCATTTGTAGATAAGATAGTGTTATAACCTTGACTATCTTTTTGTATGGTAGCAATCTCCTTGCCTTTTGTTATATGACCATCATCTGTATCATCATCTACAATTTCCCATTGTACTGTTTTATAATCAGCATTTAAAGGATAAACTGCTGTGCTAATTGCAGAGTTCAGATTGATTGTTTGTTTTCCCTCTATAGTTAGCGTCTTTTCTCCTGTTACATCTATTTCTGTAACAGCTATTACTTTATTTCCTATAAAATTAACCTTAAAATGTTGTACATAGTCTTGCATTTTGCCTTTTCCATTTGGCAGAATTGCTTTAATGTATACAGTACCTTTTGGACGGTCTACTGTTGCTGACATATTTCTTTCATTGATGTAAGTTTGATTTACAATTAAGCTGTAGTTAATTTTATTATTTTTCTCTTTTTTGACAATATCAACATGAACCCATTGTTTTTCATCAGGAATACCACTTACTTTGTCAATCTCATAAGGTTTATCTTCATCTATTACCCATTCAATTTCTTGCTGTTCATAGTAAGAAGATGCTTCTTTTGGCTCATAAATATACTCTTGTGAGGTTAAAACTAATTCTTTTCCTCTGAAAGATATATTATTATCATTGTCTGAATTACCTAATCTAAATCTTTGAATAGGAACATCAACCAAAACTTTAAAAAGTTGTTCTCTTTCAGATACTACTTTGTTATCTCTAGCAGTATCATATATCTGTAATCCAACATTTGCTGTATAACCACTAAGTTGTGTTGTTTCTAATATAGCTTCGCCATCTTCACCATTTTTTAAATCAACTATCATACCAGGTGTGCTACTTCTAATCGTCCATCTTGTTTTCAAGCCTTCTTCTTCAGGATAATTGATAACTTCTAATTCTTCCACACTTAGTTTTAATGTTTCTCCAGCATGACAATAATAAGTTCCTGTTTCCTCATTTTTCATAAGTGCTGTGTTATCTACATAAGTAATGTTTGTTTTTGCATTGAATTGATAACCACTTACCACATTAGAAGGAATATCATCATCTGTAGAGTGAATTGTTAAATCTTCTCCGGTTGCTTCTGGTGGTGCAAATTCTGCTTTAATGGTATGATTTGCTGTTACAGTATGAAATACATAGGTAATTTGTTTGTAAGTTATATTACTTCCACTTACTTTTTGTAATTCTACATCGTCAACAAATAGTTTAGCAATATGATTGCCATTTTCTGCTGTAAAAGTAACAGAAAGGTCTTCTCCATCTTTAACAGCTACTATACCCTGATTATCCAAGTTATGCGTTCCCAACGATGTATTATTCACTTCTGCTGTAATGGTATAATCTCCCTCTGATGGTTTATTATCATCATCTCCTGTTGTTCCATTACTTCCGCTACCTGTTCCATTTCCGGCACCTTCTGTAAAAGATACAATAATATTATGGTTTGCCGTTACATTGTTAAAAGTATAAGTATATCCTTGATACGAATTATTGTTTAAGTTTACTTCATTATCATCTACAATAATGGCTGCTACATGGTAACCAGCATTTGCTGTAATCACAAACTCTTTATTAGCACCCTTGGTTACACTTTGCTGACCATTTGGTGAAATACTACCATTTCCACCTTGCACAGATGCAGTAATAGTATAGCTGCCAGAAGGTGTTGTTCCGCTGCCATCTATTTTTTCTGTTGTGCCTATTGTAATATTAGAAGAAATATCATTTGCTTCTCCTGTTACCAGTTTATCAATCGTACCTGTTCCATCCATTCGGATAGGAGAACGTACCGTAAATGTGCCAATTTTGCCGCCATCCATCGTAATGGAAACATTATTTAAACCGGCTGCCACTTCTGCGGTATCAATGGTATGGTTTCCTCTTATCTGTACTGTGTTATTATAGTTGATAGTTAAATTTTCTGCATTTGCATTCATTCGGAATGTTTTGGATAATTCTCGGTTTAACACAACTTTTTTCAGTTTTTCATCAGACTCTAATATAGTATCGCCTGTTACATAAACATTACCACGTACAGGAGTATTGCGCAATTTAATGGCTACTGCTTCATCATATCTGCCACCTGTGCTTTTTCTGGAGTAAATACTTCCATTAATGTTACAGTCGTCAAAGATAACAGAACTATCGCCGCCACCTTCCACATAAACATCTCCGCGAACAGTTACATCTTCCAATTCAATGGTACTATCTCCAGCAGAACTTGTAATAATCAAATCATCATGAACAGTAAAATCTTTTGCTGTTACGTCTTCTGCTGAAATTCTGACACGGTCAAAGTCATCATCTTCCCCATCGAAATTTTCATCGTCACTATCTAGTGTAAGGTTGTCATAATCATCATCGTCATCATCATCTTTATAGCTAAAATTAGGTTTTCTTGCGTTATCCTGTTGTATCAATCTTTTTGGTTCGATTTCAGAACGAACATTCGAAACATATACTGTCATAACATCAATTTTACCTTTACCAGAAATACGCACCTTATCATAAATTTGCATATCAGATACTTGCGCATCTTCTCCAATTCTAATTCTGGCATTATCTGCATTTTTGGTTACTTCAAAGGTATCAATATTGCTATTTGCATATAGTCTAACATCTACTTCTGCATCTAATATTAAGGTATCAATATCAGCATCTAAAATAACTTCCGATATGCTATTATCATCTATCAAAACCGTTCCATAACCTTTTCCGTCCAGACGACCTTTTTCTTCAAATCGTACTTCTTCAATATCAGAACTACCATTATTTTTCAAAACGGCGTTTGCACGATCCATTACAACATTTGTAATATTACAGTTTTCTAAAGTAATATTACCGCCACCCTCAACATATAAAGTGCCTTTTAAGCGAACATTTTTTAATGTAATATTTTTGCTGCCCAAACTGCGAGGTATCAACAAATCTCTTGTTAAATTTCTATTTTCCATTTTTGTATCTTCCAAAACAATACCACTAAAACCATAATCATTATCACTGGAAGTTTTTCTTGTACTGGAATCAGAACTTAAACCAGAATTTGTATTTGTTGTAACATAGTTAGGTGATGTATAATTTGTTGTATTTACAGAAGTAAAAGAATTGGAAGAACCTGCTACTTTTTGTAAAGATGCAACTGCTTCTGCTCTTGTTAAAGATTGTTGTGGACGAAAAGTACCATTTGGATAACCACTCATAATGCCATTTCTGGATACTGCACCAATCGCACCAACTGCCCAATTCGCCATATCTCCTCTGTCCGTATAATTATACGCACCTGCTTCGTCGCTATCATATCCTTTTAGCTTTGATAGCATTACTGCTGCTTCTTGTCTTGTTACTGCACTTCCGGGACGAAACTTACCATTACTATCCCCTTGAATATAGCCCGCTGCAACACCTTTTTGTATTTCACCATATGCCCAATAACCTAGTTTTACATCATCAAAAGAAATTCCCTGACTTCTTGTAAAACCAAAAGCCCTGTTTGCTAGTGTAACAAATTCAGCACGACTAATGGCATTATTAGGCCGAAATGTACCATCTGGATAACCGCTAATAAAACCACTATTTATCCAATTATTAATACTGGCTTCTGCCCAATGCCCAGATGTATCGGTTGCCGCAAACGCTTCTATTGGGGCAGAGATAACAGAAAACGCCATAGACATAGACAAAAGCCCTGATAAGAGTTTGCTTTTTCCTCTTTTCATATTGATTCTCCTTTCTAACATTGTAGCAAAATCAAGACATTCTCTCATTTTATTAATATCGGCATAAAAAATAAAAAGTAAATAGTAAAAAAATAAAACCTGAGAAAGTCTCAAGGTTTTATTTCAATATCTGCACCAATTTTTTTTAGTTTTTGTTCAATGTGATAGTAGCCCCTTTCAATATGATAAATGTCACTGATTTCTGTTTTTCCTTCTGCTGCCAATGCTGACAATATTAAACCTGCACCACCACGCAAATCACTTGCTTTTACCTGTGTTCCCGTTAATTTATCAACTCCTTCAATCATAGCACTTCTGCTTTCAATGTTAATTTTTGCCCCCATTCTTTGCAATTCTGCAGCATGGATAAAACGATTTTCAAAAACAGTTTCTGTAATCACACTCATTCCCTTTATGGTAGAAAGCAAACTCATAAAAGGTGCCTGCATATCTGTTGGAAATCCGGGAAAAGGCATTGTTTTTAAACTAATTGGCTGCAATTTTTCTTTCGTATAAATACGAAAAGCATTTTCATCCAATTTTTGTGTTTTAACATTTGCTTCAGAAAGCTTTGCCAATATCGGCTTAATATCTTTTTCTCTTACTTTTTCAACTATAACATCACCTTTTGTAATTGCAGCAGCAATCATAAAAGTACCTGCTTCTATTCTGTCTGGCATTACTGTATACTCTGCACCATATAATTTTTCAACGCCCGTAATGGTAATAGTATTGCTTCCTTCTCCAGAAATCATTGCACCCATTTTTTTTAAAAAGCAAGCTAAATCAATAATTTCAGGTTCTGCCGCAGCATTAACAATAGTTGTTGTACCTTTTGCTAATGTTGCAGCAATCATAATATTTTCTGTTGCGCCAACACTGGGAAAATCTAAATAAATTTTATTTCCTTGTAATTCTTTTGCAAAAATATGAATAAATCCATGTGACTGCTCTGCCTGTGCACCTAAAGCAGCAAAACCTTTTAAATGTAAATCAACAGGACGACTGCCGATAGGACAGCCACCTGGCAAAGGAATTATTGCTTCATGACATCGGGACAAAAGTGCTCCCATAATTAAAAAAGAAGCTCTCATTTTGCTTGCCTTCTGATAATCTGTTTTTAATGTTACAATATTTTTTGCTTGTACTAAAATACATTCTTTTTTTTCGTCAAATGCTACATCAATTCCTATATCTTCTAATATACTGCAAAGTGCAATTACGTCAGACAAAGCTGGTACAGAATAAATTTTACAACATTCTGATGTAAGTAAAGAGGCGGCTAATATTGGTAAAATTGCATTTTTACAGCCACCAATGCTGACTTTCCCAGTTAAACAGGGGCTTGTTTTTATTATAAATTTTGTCATATTTTGGTTATCCTTTCTACAATATTTGCAAAAATAGTATAACCAAAATATTATGAAATAATAGAAAAACAAAATTTTAGAAAAAATTTCTTAAAACGAATTACTTTTGTCTTTTTAAATTCTTTGTTAAAAATAAAAAACGCCAAAAGCCTTGAAAAATCAATGCTTTTAGCAGAATTTTTAGCGTCGCTAAGAGGATTTGAACCTCCGACCTACCGCTTAGGAGGCGGTCGCTCTATCCAACTGAGCTATAGCGACAGTTATGAAATTTTATTTTTTACTTGTTAGTTTTTTTCTTGCCTTCTTAAGTGAGTGTTTTAACACTTTTTTAGAAGGTGATTGCTCTATCCAACTGAGCTACAAGAACAAATGCAATATTATTTTAAAAAAGTTTTAATGTTTCGTCAAGTACTTTATCAGAAATAATTTTCTTGACAAAAACAATTCTATGCTTTATCATGCTAATGTGATAATACATTATCATAGTTATAAATTTAGGGAGGATATACAATGAAAAAAAGAATGTTAAGTATTTGTATGGCAGCAATGATGGTTTTAGGTATGGCAGCTTGTGGTACTTCTCAAGAACAACCAGAACAATCTGAAAACGAAGGACAACAAACAACAGGAGAATTAAACTACGATAAGATTGTAGTAGGACTAGATGATACCTTTGCACCTTTAGGCTTTCGAGATGAAGATGGAAATTTAGCTGGTGTAGATGTGGAACTCATGGAAGCAACTGGCGAAATTATGGGAATCCCTTTTGAATTACAACCTATTGATTGGAGTATGAAGGAAACAGAATTAGCCAACAACAATATTGATATGATATGGAACGGTTATACCATTACAGACGAAAGAAAGGAAAAAGTTGCATTTTCACAGCCTTATTTAAACAACAGACAAGTTGTAGTAACCTTAGCAGATTCTGATATTAATACATTGGCAGATTTAGCAGATAAATCTGTTGCTGCACAAGCAGAGTCTAGTGCAATTGACGCTATTCATTCCAAACCAGAAATTGCAGATACTTTTGCAAGATTGGGAGAATTTGAAACAAATGACCAATGTTTAATGGATTTAGAAGCAGGTAGAACCGATGCTGTTGTTGCAGATGAGGTTATTATTCGCTATTATGTATCTAAAAAAGGCGAAGAAAAGTATAAAATTTTAGAAGAAGATTTCGGAAAAGAAGAATATGGTATTGGTGTAAGAAAAGAAGATACTGCACTTTTAGATGCATTGAATACAGCTTTAGATACCTTAAAAGAAAATGGTACAACAAAAGAAATTTCTGAAAAATGGTTCGGTTCTGACATCATTATGGAATAAATTTACTTCCTGCTAATTTTACTGGATACATTACGGAATTATGAGGTGAATTATGTTAGAATCTTTACTGGGTTACATTGTAGAAGTATCCAGCGGACTTGGTATTACGTTAAGTGTGTTTGCTATGACGCTACTTATTTCCTTGCCGCTTGGTATTATTGTTGCAGTTTGCAGATTATCGAAAAATAAGATTCTATGCAGTATTGCAAAATTTTACATATGGGTATTAAGAGGTACCCCGCTTATGTTGCAAATCGCACTTGTATTTTTTGGCTTGCCTTCCATTGGTATTGTATTTGACAGATTGCCAGCAGCATATTTAGCATGTGGGTTAAATTATGCAGCATATTTTGGCGAAATATTCCGTTCTGGTATCCAATCCATTGAAAGAGGACAAAGAGAAGCAGCAAATATTTTAGGCTTTAAAACCATACAATTTTATCGTTTTATTTTGCTTCCACAGGCAATTAAAAGAACTTTACCAGCCATTGGCAATGAAGTCATTACCTTAGTAAAAGATACTTCTCTTGTTTATGTGGTAGCAGTCAATGATATTTTACGTGTGGCAAAGGGCGCAGGTGGCAGAGATGCCAATACCTTACTTGCTTATGTGGCAGCCGGTTTGTTATATTTAGCAATGACATATGTTATTACAAGATTATTTGAAATAATAGAGAAAAAAGTACAATATGAGGAGTAGAAAATCATGCTTTTAAAGGCAGAAGGGCTATGTAAAGCCTTTGATAATATAAATGTATTGCAAGATATTACTTTTGAAGTCAATGCAGGAGAAGTAGTCAGTTTAGTTGGAAAAAGCGGCGCAGGTAAAACAACTGTCTTGCGTTGTATCACTGGACTAGAAAAATGCGACAAAGGCAGCATTGAAATTAATGGAAAATATATTTGTTCCATGGAAAATGGTATTATAAAAAGAGCAACAAAAGAGCAGCTTTTTGAAGTAAGGAAGGATTTAGGAATGGTGTTTCAAAATTATCATTTATTCCCACATCTTACAGTGGCAGAAAATGTTACCCTTGCTTTGACAGAAGTATATAAAATGCCAAAGCAAGATGCTCTTTTAAAAGCAAAGGAAATTTTAACGCAATTAGATATGGGCGACAAATTAGACCAAAAACCTTTTTCTCTTTCAGGAGGGCAAAAACAAAGAGTGGCGATTGCAAGAAGCTGTGTGACAAATCCAAAACTATTATGTTTTGATGAACCAACAGCAGCTTTAGATTCCGCTTTAGTTATGGATATTGTCAAGATTATCAGAGGGCTTGCAAAGGAAGGTATGGGCATTTTAATTATTAGCCATGATGAAAAATTTGTTAGAGATGTTTCCGACAGGGTGCTTTTTATGGTGTCAGGTAACATTACAGAGGAATTGACAGCAGAAGAATATGAAAAATATATGCGAGATTAAAAAGAAATGAAGATGTTTGCTTTAAAATATCGTTTTTTCAGTAAAAGTTTAAGGTGCAGAACATTCACTAAATATTCTGCACCTTAAGCTGTGTAATTTTCTTATTTTTCTAATAAAATTTCTATTTCAGGTGTAAAGATTGGCACATCACTTATTTTTTTAAATTTTAATTTTTTCTGATTAATGATAACTTCAAATGACATTTTTTGATAAGTAATAGACTGATTTTGAAGATAGTTTTCCTCTCTTTCATCATTTGATAAAAAATAAATATGTTCTGTTTGTTTTTCAACGGTTCCTTTCTTAAATACATTATTCTCATAATCTGAAATATAAAAAGAATGGTCTGAATCAAAAATCATGGATAGTCGTATAGATTCTTCACATTGATACGTTCCAATCAAGCGATTGCTTATATTAACAGAATGGACTATTGTGTAATAAATCAAACTTATTCCAATAAAAAATAATATTAGTATCATTTTCTTATTTTTCAACATTTCTACCCCTTAGTTATATCATCATTTTTTAGCTTTAAATCATTTTACTACATATCTATCAATTTATCAAAAAAATGGTTTATTATGAACTTAGCGAAATTCAGAAGTTCCTCCAGACTTCTTCAAAAACACACTTGCAAGCGTAGAAAGATCGTAGGACTTTGCCCCACAACCCACAAGCTTTTTGAAAAAAGCTTGACCAAAAACTTTTCTTTTTACTAACGGAACAGATTCTAAATTTTAATAACTGGTGCTTCATTGTCGTTTATCTACAGCAACTGTTCATGTCCAACACACGGCAGCAAAACGAAGTTTTGCACAAAGTTCTTTGCTAAGCTTTCTTTCAAGAAAGCGTCAAGAAAGCTTATGACATGCTAAAAACCGCACAGTGTGCGGTTTTTCAGTTTACCTATTTTTTATTTTGCAATGACTTCTTTTGCCATCTGAATTAATCCATCTTTATCAATATTTGCACCAAGAGATGTCATTTCATACACAATACCATCTTCTTCCCAGAAAATAAATTGCATATTCATTTCTTCTATTTCGCTGCTGCCATAAGAAATTTCTAAAGCACCTGCTTTTTGTGCTTCTAAATCTTCGTCAGATGGGGTAACATCTGGTGGGAAAAATTTGTATGCTTGCATTTTATAGTGACCTTCTATGCCACCTAAATCCACTGTTTCGTCAAAAGTGGAGTAATCACCACCAATTTCATCGGATACTTCTCTGTTTGTAATCGCAATGCTTTCTTCTCCTCTTTGATAATCAAAAGTCACCATTTTATGCCCATCTGTAACTTTATTAAAATCACTGTCTACACCAGACATTTCGCCAACAGAAGCATTTTCAAATACAAAACCATTTGAAAATTTTTCTACAAATTTTGGTGTAAAATCAACCTTCTTTTGTACTTCTTCTGCTGTGGGTAATTCATTCCATTCTCTGTAGCTATGGCTGACATAGCCCGTCATTTTCATTGCAGCATAACAGGTAAATGACATAATACACAATGCGCCAACAACAACAGCCGCTTTTAATTTTTTAGAAGTAAATAAATTTTTTTTCATACGCTTTTCCTCCTGCAATCTTACTTGATTTTTAATGTTAAAGAATAACTGTTGGGACGGTTCCATATTTTTAACTGCATGATTTAATTCTCTTTTGATAAAATTATCGAAATGATCCATTTTGCACCCTCCCTTTAAACAATGCATCTGTTTTCAACTGTTGATACAGCTTTTTTCTTGCAAAAAATAATCTGGATTTTACAGTACCTTCTAAACTTCCAGTTGCCTTTGCAATTTCTGCAACAGACATTTCATTATAATAATAAAGTATCACGGTAATTCTTTGCTTTAACTCTAAACGATTGATAGCAGTCATCAATTTTTGTCGTTCTTCTTTTTCTAAAAATGTCTTTTCAGAATCTTCTTCCATGCTTTCCTGTATTTTTTCAAAAATATTTTCTACTGGTACGGCATTTTTTTCCTTTTTTGCAACTTTCCAAGCTGTTCTTGTCAATATTTTGTAAAACCAGGCTTTAAAGGTAGTAGGGTCCTTTAATTCTTGAATATGAAGACAGCATTGGATAAATGTTTCCTGTAAAATGTCTTCTCCTGTATAGCGGTTTCCCGTAATAAGGTATGCTGTTCTTAATGCCGCAGTCTTATATTTTTCATATATGATAAAAAAAGCGGTATCATCACCTTGCTGCATTTTTTGAATCCACTCTGCTTCTTCCATATGCTGCCTCCTTTGCGTTTTTCCTTTTTGGTGCACCTGTATATAAGAGTAAAATAACATTACTTTGGTTCAAAATATTTTAAAAAATTAAAAAAAACTTCCTTTCTTGAAAGAAAGGAAGCAAAGAACTTTTATGCAAAACTTCGTTTTGCTGCTGTACATTGAAGTGGAATGTTTGTTGTAGATGAACGACAACAAAGTACCATACGTTAAAAATTCGTTTCGTTGCGTGTGCAAAAGATAAAGTTTTTTGTCCAACTTTTTTCAAAAAAGTTGGGGAAAGAAAGCAAAAGAACTTTATAAAATCATTTTTTTATAGTAACTGGTTCAATTTTTCTGCTAATTCCTCTGGTGGTGTCACACCAACCACCTGATTTTTCAGTTCACCATTTTTAAAAAACATCATACAAGGCACACTCATAATATTATATTTCATTGCCAAATCCATACATTCATTATAATCTACTTTTGCAACTTTTGCTTTTCCTTCAAAATCATTTGCCAACTGCTCCATAATCGGGCCCATCATCTGACAAGGAACACACCATGTTGCAGAAAAATCTACTAAAACAGGTTTATCACTTTGTAATACTTCTTTTTCAAAATCTTTTTGTTTTAAATGTAATAACATTATTTTTCCTCCTATATATCAAAATAATACTTTTATTATAATACAAAATATTTTGTTTATACCAACTATAGCAGAATAAAGAAACAAAATCAATAATTATTTTCTATAGATAATTATTCTTTTATATTTTTTTATTTTTGTATGTATAATTTCGCTATTCTTGTCCATACTTACTATTGAGAATGTTATTCTCCCCCATACAAATAACATTCTTTCTACTTCTTCCCCTAAAAAAAGAGTTGACTTTCTGTAGAGATTGCCAACTCTTTTTTATTATTTGATGTTTACTTTTTTTGTTATAATATAGCTACAACCTGCAAGAAATATTCCAATCGTCGCCAAACAAACACCTATCATAGAAAAAAATATAATAGGATTTTGTCCTTCTATCAGCATATTAATGGTCGGCGTAAAACTGGTAAAAAAGAAAGAATAATGAGAATAAGTAAAAAATACAGCCCTTAAAAAATTACTCATAATAAATCCTTCTATCATCTTTATTACAAAATATAGCAGTAAAGCAATCGGAATATTTCCTTTTTTGATAGCAGGTAAATAGGCTACAGAAATTACAAAATAAATACGAGAAATTGTAACACCAATTCCTACTATAACAGATAACAAAGTACAATATATATAGCATCCTTGTTCTTCCATAACTTTTTGTATCAATTTTATGAGAGTATAACTTTCTTGTATCATATCAGATGGCATTGTCCAAAAAATAAATTGCGCTACTGCCAAAGAACAAAGAATAACCGCTATTATTAAAATTATATTCCAAAACATAGCTATCGCAAATTTAGAGCATACTAATTCCCAACCTTTGACTGGTAAAGTAAGCATTAAATAACCTTCTCTACCATAAAGATTTTTATAATATCGGTTAAATAATGTAATTAAGTAGGCAAAAAACGTACCACCACCTATTACAAAGCAAGCTCCTGAAAATATAAGAATCATGATTGTATTTGGCGTTTTCATACTCATACACAACAAAATTGTCAGCAAAACAAAACTAGCCAAAATAGTAAAAAATACTTTATAAGTTGATTTTATTTCATATTTCATCAATTTAAGTATCATACTCTATACACCTCCCGAAACAGCGCATCAATAGACATTCCCTTTTCTTCCCTTATATTATCCACATATTCTTCCATTTCAATTTTTCCATCTTTTAAAAATAACACTTTGTCAAAAATTCTTTCTACATCGTGAATTAAATGAGTAGAAAGTAAAATAGAACTTTCGTTGGAATAATTTTTTAATATGGTACTTAAAATATAATCTCTTGCAGCCGGGTCAACGCCTCCAATCGGCTCATCTAAAATATATATTTTAGCCTCTCTTGACATTACTAAAATTAATTGCACTTTTTCCTGCATTCCCTTTGACATCGTAGAAATTTTTTGACTTTCTTCTAATTTTAAGGAGTTTGCCATATCCCTTGCTTTTTCTATGTTAAAATCAGCATAAAAGTCTTGAAATAAGGAAAATGCATCTTTTACTGTCATCCAATTACTGAGATATGTTTTTTCTGGCAAATAGGACACCACTGACTTTGTATGTGTATTAGGAGGGTTGCCATCAATTAAAACCGTTCCATCATAATCTTTAATGAGTCCCACAATCGTTTTTAATAATGTAGTTTTACCACATCCGTTTGGGCCTAAAAGTCCTACAATCTGTCCAGAAGAAATGGTTAAATCTAAACCTTTTAATACTTCTTTTTTACCATATTTTTTTTGCAGTCCTTTGATTTCTACAATATTCATTCTTTTTCCTCCTTTTTCCATGTTTCTATTTTTTGTATAATTTCTTTTTTACTATAGCCAATTTGTTCCATATATCCCATAAATTTTTTTAGTTCTTGTTCCGCTAAACGATTTCTTAATGTCATAATCAACCCCTCATCAGTAGTTACAAAGCGTCCTGATGTCCTTTCTGTATAAAATAAATTGTCTCTTTCCATTTCTGCCAAAGCTCTTTGCATGGTATTCGGATTCACCTCAAATTCTTGTGCCAATTCTCTTACAGAAGCAATTTTTTCTCCTGCAACTAATTTTCCAGAAGCCATACGCATTTTCATTTCTGTAATAATTTGTAAATAAATAGGAGATTTATTATCATATTCCTTCATGTTGTGCCTCCTTTCCTTTTAATTTTAAAATAAATAATTTGTTTTGTATCCAGAAAAAAATATATTGTATTAGTGATTTAATACAATAGTATGATAATACATTTATAGGATTTTGTCAACTACTTTTTTATTTTTATAGCATATCCTTTTTTTCCTTTCATACAATAGAATAAAAACAGAAAAGGATTTTATGATGAAAGATATTACAGAAATTAAAATAAAACAGGATTTGCCACAACAACAACGTTATAACGATTTTATACAGCAAATAAAAAACCCTTATAATTTTTTATACAAAGATTTTAAAATACACATACAATTTTCTAAAACGGATAAAACAATACAAGATGTTTTAAATGATTATGATAAAGCACTAAAAAACCAGTCCTGAAATTAGGATAAGTGTATCAAAGTTTTTTGGTAAAAATTATAACTTTTGCAAAAACTGGTTTATTATGAACTTGATAAAAGTTGGAAGTTCTTATGGAAACTTTTTTCACTTGTGAAAGGTTTACCCAAAGTCTATGCTTCACTCCGGTCGGTGCAGAACAAGCATCCACTGGACGCTTCACACCCTTTCAAAAACACACTTCCAAGCGTAGAAAGATTAAAACCTTGAGAGCTCTGCTCTCAAACTCTCGCAAGCTTTTTGAAAAAAGCTTGACCAAAAACTTTACTTTCCGCATACAGTACAGAGTGAAAGATTTAACGATTGGTGCTTCATTGTTGTTCCTCTACAATAGCCGTTCCAGTTCAACACACAGCTGCAAGACGAAGTTTTGTACAAAAATTCTTTGCTACCTTTCTTTCAAGAAAGTAAGTTGAAAAATATAGTAAAAAATGAGATAATAAAGATAAAAAATTATTGACTATGTTCTATTATGGAAGGAGAGCACATATGAAATCATTTAAAACAATTATATTAGCAGCCGGAGAAGGTACCCGCATGAAGTCTAAAAAGCCAAAGGTACTTCATGAATTATTTCATGTGCCTATGATTTGTCATGTTATCAAAGCTGCACAAGCTTGTGATACAGAAGCATTATGTGTTGTAGTAGGACACAAAGCAGAAGAAGTTAAAAATGCCATTGCAGAAGAATCTATATCATTCGTCCTACAAACACAGCAGCTTGGCACAGGACATGCTGTAATGCAAGCAATGGATTTTATAGAAGAAGATAAAAATATATTAATATTATATGGAGATACTCCTCTCATTACAAAGGAAAGTTTATTGGACTTACTAGCATTTCACGAAAAAGAAAACAACAGTGTTTCTATTGTTTCTGCTATCCTAGAAAATCCGGAAGGATATGGACATATTATCAGAGATAAAAATGGTAATTTTTTAAAAAATATAGAACACAAAGATGCATCAGAACAAGAAAAAAAAGTCAAAGAAATCAACACAGGCATTTATTGTTTTAAAGGTTCTGCACTAAAAACAGCACTTTCTAAATTAACCAATCACAATGCACAGGGAGAATATTATTTGCCTGATACCCTAGAAATTATATTGCAATCTGGCGGAACAGTAAATGCACTTGTTACCACAGATGCTTCTGCATTTTTTGGTATTAATTCACGGGTACAATTAGCAGAAGCTACTGCTATTTTGCAAAAAAGAATTAATCAAAAGCATATGGAAAATGGTGTTACTATCGTTTCCCCAGAAACTACATGGATTGATATGGAAGTAAGCATTGGACAAGATACCATTTTACTCCCTAATACTATCTTGGAAGGCAATACAAGCATTGGAGAAGATTGTACCATTGGGCCTAATGCAAAATTAACCAATATGACAATCGGAAATGGTGTACAACTTCAATCTAGCACCGCCCTTCATTCCAGTATAGGCAATCATGTCATTATTGGCCCTTTTGCTTATATCCGTCCAGACTGTCATATTGCAGACAATGTAAAAGTTGGTGACTTTGTAGAAGTAAAAAATTCTACGATTGGAAAAGGTACAAAAATTCCACATCTTACCTATGTGGGCGATACCGACGCTGGAGAAAAAATCAATTTTGGTTGCGGTTCTATTACTGTAAACTATGATGGAAACAAAAAACACAGAACAACTGTAGAAGATAATGTTTTTGTAGGCTGTAATGCAAATCTTGTTGCACCTGTTACCATTCAAAAAGGTTCTTATATTGCTGCAGGCTCCACCATTACAAGAGATGTGCCAGAAAATGTACTTGCAGTAGCAAGAGCAAGACAACAAACCATTGAAGGATGGGTAAAAAAACATTGATTTTTACGGAATTATGTTGAAATATGGTTTCATTTGATGTAATATAAAATTGTATTTACTTTTGCCATAAAATATGGCGTGACACTATTGAGTAGAGAAAACCATAGGGGGATACAAGAAATGACTTATAACTGCAATAGCGATATTAAAATTTTTGCCTGTAATTCTAACAAGGATTTGGCTGAAAAAATCGCAAAAGATTTGGGATTAACAGTAGGAGATTCCGAAGTACAGAAATTTAGTGACGGAGAAATTTTTGTTAAAATCAATGAAACAATTCGTGGTGCAGATGTTTATATTATACAATCTACTTGTGCGCCTGTAAATGACAATCTTATGGAATTGCTTATCATGATTGATGCTATGAAAAGAGCTTCCGCCGGCAGAATCAATGCTGTAATACCATATTATGGATACGCAAGACAAGACAGAAAAACACGTGCCAGAGATCCTATCAGCGCAAAACTCGTTGCAAATTTAATTGCTTGTGCTGGTGCAGACAGAGTGTTAACAATGGATTTACATTGTGCACAAATTCAGGGATTTTTCGATATTCCAGTAGACCATCTTTTAGGTGCGCCACTTTTAGTAAGACACTATCATGAAAAATTCAACCATGTAGATAATATTGTTGCAGTATCTCCAGACTTGGGCAGCGTAGGCAGAACAAGAAACTTTGCAGAAAAAATGAATATTCCTCTCGCAATTGTGGATAAAAGAAGACCAAAGGAAAATGTCAGCGAAATTATGAATATTATTGGCGACATTCAAGGAAAAAAGGTAATTTTAATTGATGACATGATTGATACTGCAGGCACTATTACAAATGCTGCAAATGCGTTAAAAGAAAGAGGCGCAGAAGAAATTTATGCTTGCTGTACACACCCTGTTCTTTCTGGCCCAGCGATTGAAAGAATCGAAAAATCAGCGATTAAAGAATTAATTGTACTGAATACCATTGCATTACCTCCAGAAAAACGAATTTCTAAAATAAAAGAATTAACAGTAGCAGATATTTTTGCAGATGCAATTAATAGAATCCATGAGGGCATCTCTGTATCAAAATTGTTTGACATTGAAATTAAACCCTAACAAAAATAAAACAGCATAGTTCGCTATGCTGTTTTTTTATTAAACAATACTTTCGCTTGCAAGTGTAGAAGACCGTAGGGCTTTGCCCAACCCACAAGCTTTTTGAAAAAAGCTTGACCAAAACCTTTTTCTTTTGCTAACGGAATAGATTCTAAATTTTAACTTCTGGTACTCTGTTGTCGTTCATCTACAACAATTGTTCAAGTTCGTCGCACGGCAGCGAAACGAAGTTTCGCACAAAAGTTCTTTGCTAAGCTTTCTTTCAAGAAAGCGTCAAGAAAGGAAGTGTAAAATTAAATTTCCCATTTCTTTTGTGCCAACTTCTTTCATTCCTTCACTCATAATGTCTGGTGTTCTGTAACCAGCTTCTAAAACAGAAGTTACTGCTTTTTCTATAGCATCTGCTTCCTTGTCTAATTTAAAAGAATATTTTAACATCATAGCAGTGGAAAGGATTGCTGCAACCGGATTTGCAATATCTTGTCCTGCAATATCTGGTGCAGAACCATGAATTGGTTCATACATTCCTGCGCCTGTTTGTCCTAAACTAGCAGATGGTAATAAACCAATCGAACCAGTAATCATGCTTGCTTCATCAGAAAGAATATCTCCAAAAATATTAGAAGTTACAATAACATCAAATTGTTTTGGATTTCTAATTAATTGCATTGCTGCATTATCTACATACATATGGGTTAATTCCACTTCTGGATATTCTTTTGCTACTTCTATAACTGTTTTTCTCCAAAAACGGGAACTTTCCAAAACATTTGCTTTGTCTACACTGGTTACTTTTTTATTTCTTTGCATTGCTACCTCAAAAGCAGTTTTTGCAATTCTTTTTACTTCCATTTCACTATATGCTTCTATATCAAATGCTTCTTGTCCATATTTTCCTTCTCTATAACCTTTTTCTCCAAAATAAATGCCGCCTGTCAATTCTCTTACAATTAAAATATCAAGGCTATCTCCTGTAATTTCTGGTTTTAAAGGGCAAGCATCAGCCAATGCTTTATGAATAATGGCAGGACGTAAGTTAGCATATAATCCTAATTTTTCTCTTAAGCCAAGTAATGCTCTTTCTGGTCTTTGGTCACCTGCTACATTATCCCATTTTGGGCCGCCTACTGCTCCCAATAAAACAGAATCTGCTTTTTTACATTCCTCTAAAGTTTCTTCTGGAAGGCATTTCCCTGTTGCATCTATGGCACAGCCACCCGCTAATACCTTATTAAAATGAAATGCGTGATGGAATAATTCTCCAACTTTATTTAATACTGCTATTGCTTGTTCTGTTACCTCTGGCCCAATGCCATCACCAGCAACAACAGCAATATGAAATTCTGACATAAGTTCTCTCCTCGTTTCTTTTTTAATATCCCCAAGTTTCTAATGTCCATGCTCCGCCGTTGGAACGTACTAATATCCATTTAAAATTGTTATACGTTCTATTTGCATCTAAACCACTATGTTTATTTTCTGCACCAACATCAAAACTAGAAAGTAAAAGAATTGCTTCTTCTGCTTCATATTGCTCTGCCAATGTTTCGCTTTTTTCAGAAGACATTGTTTCATCATAATAAAGTTCTGTCAATGTACAGTCCTGAAAATCTTTTGTAGTTCTGAAATAGCTTGTTACAGTATTCATTGCACTTTCTATATCTTCCGTAGTATAAATGGTAGAATCGCCTATTGTTTTTGTGACTTTACTAACATCTCCACCATTATCTTCCATACTACTATGATTACAACTACAAAATATACAAAAAATTATTGCTATGCACAATGACAAAATGCAATATCGCTTACCCTCTTTCCATATTAATTCGATAATCTTTTTTTTGTTTGCTGCACAAGTCCATCTGCTTCCATAATTTTTTTAATAAATTCTGGAAAAGCTTGTGCTTGATAGGTTTTATTTTTTGTAATATTGGTAATCACTCCTGTATCAAAATCAATAGATACTTCGTTTCCATCTTCAATATCATTTGCTGCTTCCTCACATTCTAAAATTGGCATACCAATATTAATAGCATTTCTATAAAAAATCCTTGCAAATGTGCTGGCAATGACACAGGAAACTCCTGCACATTTTATTGCAAGTGGTGCATGTTCTCTGGAAGAACCACAACCAAAATTTTTTGTTGCTACAATAATATCTCCCTTAGACATTTTGTTGACAAAATCAGGGTCAATATCTATCATACAATATTTTGCTAATTCTTCTCCGCTGGAAACATTCAAATAACGTGCTGGTATAATTACATCTGTATCAACATTGTCGCCATATTTAAAAACTTTTCCTTTTGCTTCCACAATTTAACCCTCCAATTTTTCTGGATTTGCAATTTTTCCTGCGATTGCAGATGCTGCTGCAACAGCCGGACTTGCCAAATATACTTCACTTTCAACATGTCCCATACGTCCTACAAAGTTTCTGTTTGTGGTAGAAATACATCTTTCTCCTGCTGCCATAATGCCCATATGTCCGCCAAGGCATGGGCCACAAGTTGGAGTGGAAAAAATGGCACCTGCATTAATAAAATCTTCTACATAACCTGCTTTTACACAATCTAAATAAATTTTTTGTGTGGCAGGAATAATAATTGTCCGAACTCCTTTTGCAACTTTTTTTCCTCTTAAAATATCTGCTGCTATTTTCATATCTGAAAATCTGCCATTGGTACAAGAACCAATCACTACTTGGTCAATTTTTACTTCTTCTATTTCATCTATTGTTTTTGTATTTTCTGGCAAATGAGGAAATGCTACTGTAGGGCGGAGTGTACTTAAATCAATGGTATATTCTGCTTCATATTCTGCATCGGCATCTGCTTCATAAACAGTATATGGTTTGATAGAATGTTCTTTTGTGTAGGCAATCGTCAATTCATCTACTGGAAAAATACCATTTTTGGCACCTGCTTCAATCGCCATATTAGCAATAGTAAATCTGTCATCCATAGAAAGTTCTTTGATACCTTCCCCTGCAAATTCCATAGATTGATATAAAGCACCATCTACTCCAATCATGCCGATAATGTGCAAAATAACATCTTTTCCGCTAACATATTTGGAAGGTTTGCCTACTAAATTAAATTTAATGGCAGAAGGCACTTTAAACCAACATTCTCCTGTTGCCATACCAATTGCCATATCTGTGCTGCCAATTCCTGTAGAAAAAGCCCCTAACGCACCATAGGTACAAGTATGACTATCTGCACCAATAATAACATCACCAGGTACAACAATACCTTTTTCTGGCAATAAAGCGTGTTCAATGCCAACTTCTCCCACATCAAAAAAGTTTTTAATCTTAGTATCATAAGCGAACTGACGACAACTTTTGCATTGTTCCGCTGCTTTAATATCTTTATTTGGTGTAAAATGGTCTAATACTACAACAACTTTTTCTTTATCAAAGACTTCTTTTGCTCCTGTTTTTTGAAACTCTGGAATTGCAACGGCTGTTGTAATATCATTTCCCATTACAATATCTAATTTTGCTTGTATCAACTGTCCTGCTGTTACACATTCCATACCAGCATGTGCTGCTAATATTTTCTGTGTCATTGTCATTCCCATTCTTTTTCCTCCTTCTTTGAAAACCTTGCAACTTCGTTTCAAACTTTCCTTCCTTTCTGTTTAGAAAGGAAGGAAGTGAAAGAACTTTTATTAAAAACTAGGGTTCCTTAAAAGCATTGGTTTTATAAGGAAAAACGCCAGTTTTTTCAATAAAATTTTTTATTTTTCTTTTGCTGCAATTAACATTTTATTTACTGTGCTAACAACAGCACGCAAGGAAGATTTTCCAACGCTGCTGGAAGTACCTGCACCATAATATTTTTTGCCATCCTGTCCTCTTGCCTCAATATAAGAAATGGCTCTTGCTTTTGTACCATATTCCATAGAATGTCCACGATAATCCAATATATCTACTGGCATACTAATAATTTCTTCTATAGCATGGCAAAAAGCAGATACAACACCGTTTCCTTCTCCTTCCACATAGCATTTTTTGCCTTCAAACTCAATTTCAGCCGCAATAGAAACTAAATCCCAATCTTGGTCAACAGTCTGTGTTTTATAATAATTTAATTGTAATGGTGTTCTAATGTCCACATATTCTTTTTGGAATACTTCATAAATTTGTTCTGGTGTCAATTCAGATTGCATTTCATCAGAAACAGAAGTGATGACATCACCTGCATTTCTTTGAAATGCCTTTGGAATAAACAAACCATAATTTTGTTCCAAAATAAAGGTTACGCCGCCTTTTCCAGATTGGCTATTGATTCTAATAATTGGGTCATAGGTTCTACCAACATCTTTAGGGTCAAGTGGCAAATAAGGTACTTCCCAATGTTCTGGATGGCTTTGCATTGCTGCCATACCTTTTCGAATGGCATCTTGATGAGAGCCAGAAAAAGCAGTAAATACCAATTCACCTGCATAAGGATGACGAGGATGTACATTCATTTGTGTAGAATCTTCATAAACATTGATAATGTCATTCATATGAGAAAAATCTAACTCTGGGTCAACACCCTGTGTAAACATATTCATACCGATGGTTAAAATATCTGCATTTCCTGTTCTTTCCCCATTTCCAAACAAAGTACCCTCTACTCTGTCTGCACCTGCCAATAATCCCAGTTCTGATGCGGCAACAGCGCAGCCTCTGTCATTATGTGCATGAAGGCTTACAATGACATTTTCTCTATTTTTTAAATTACGGCACATGTATTCTATTTGGTCTGCATAAACATTTGGGGATGTCATTTCCACCGTAGAAGGTAAGTTCATAATTACTTTATTATCAGGTGTTGGCTGCCATACATCAATGACAGCATTACAAATTTCAGCAGCAAAATCCATTTCTGTTCCTGTAAAACTTTCTGGAGAATACTCAAAAGTAAAATTTGTTTCTGTATATTGTGCAGCAATATCCTTCATCATTTTTGCGCCAAATACAGCTAAATCAATGGTTTCCTTTTGGGAGTTACCAAAAACAACCTCTCTTTGCAGAGTAGAAGTAGAATTGTATAAATGAACAATAGCATTTTTTGCACCTGTTAAAGCAGAAAATGTTTTTTCAATGATTTTTGCTCTGGATTGTGTCAAAACTTGTATGGTAACATCATCTGGAATTAAATTTTGGTCAATCAAAGCTCTCGTAAATTCATACTCTGTTTCCGAAGCAGCAGGAAAACCAATTTCTATTGTTTTAAAGCCCATGTCTACCAAAAATTGAAAAAACTGTAATTTTTGACTTAAACCCATAGGGGTAACTAATGCCTGATTACCATCACGCAAATCTACACTACACCAGATAGGTGCTTTTGTAATTTTTTTGTTTGGCCATGTTCTGTCTTTTAAATTGACAGTTGGATATACTTGGTATCTGTTGTAATTTTTCATAATTTTAAACTCTCCTTATCATTAATTATACTACTTAATTATACTACTAAAAAAGCCTTTCATCTTCTCTACAAAGAAGATGAAAGGCATATTCCTTCCACGGTACCACTTCTAATTTATCCCATACAAAATAGGATACTCTCATCCAGATACTGGCAAAAGCCTAATATCCTGTTCCTGTAACGGTGAACCTCCGTTATCGCCTACCGAATCTTTCAGCGAACCACTCCAAGACCAGTTCAGCTTTCTCCATCTTGTTATCTCACACCAGCCGATAACTCTCTGTATCGCTTCAAAAACCTACTACTTCTTATCCTTGTGTTTTTATATTTATTTTGTTGAACATAAATCTAACATAAAACAAAAGAGATGTCAATGCCTTTTTTCTTTTTCCCTAAAATTGACTAGAAAATAAAAAGGATAGGAGATTGATTTTATTGACAATGCATAGAAATAATTTGACAATATGGGCAAATTTCTATATAAAGTGTTCCCTGAAAAAAAGAAATTAGGGTATTCCATTGCATTTGTGCTAAATATTTCATTGTTCTTCCACAATGTGGACAAGTGGTATAATACCAATTTTCACCCCAATTTGCAAAACCTCCCAGAGTATTTATCAATTTTCCATTTGCAGCATAAAAAATAGGGACATTTTTTTTACTTAGCACAAATTTATGCATTTGTAATTGCTGTAATACTTCACTATCTGTTGTATTTTCCAGCATAGCAAAACCATCTTCAAACAAAACTGTGCTTTTTCCATCTAACGTAAATTGAGAAAACATTATTTCATAACAGACACATTCCGGACAGCAAGTTGCTGTGATTATGCCATGGATATCCAAAAAAGAAAGGTTTTCCTGTCTGCCATCTATGGTAAGAATATCCACCAACTGACAACCACAATAAGCACATAAATCTTTTTTTACATTTGCAATAATACTATTGTTTGCTGTATTATCTTCTACAATAGGATAGCAAACAGGATAAATAAGTTCTTGCTTTTTGCCTGTATCATCAAATGTCCACCCTCCATATGGAGCATATTCTAAAGGTGGTAAATAAAAGTTATTTTGCTGCAATTTATAAAAAATTTCTACTGCTTTTTTATCTCCTACCATTGCAATACAATATAAAAGCTGTTCTTTTTCGTCTATATTCTCTGTTTTCATAAAAGATAATACTAAACTTTCACAAATAGCGGAAGATGCTTTATAATATAATTCTGGTGGCAAATAAACCGCATTTGCTAGTGCAGATTCCTGTAACTCTGGCGGACACATTCCCCGAAAAGAAATAAAATTCCAAAAATCTTTATTTGCCTGCTTTTTTTGAGAGGCAATTTCTGCAATATGTTCGGAAAGATATTTTATTTTTGCCTTGACTTGTGCTTGTGTTAAAGCAGAAGTATGCTGCTTTTTTTGGATTGCCTGACAATCTGAACAAATTCCCGGAAAACATAAATCTTTTCCACATTGCAAACAATGATAATGCATTTTTGTTGCCCCCCTTAGTTTATCACGCTTTCTTGAAAGAAAGCTTAGCAAAGAACTTTGATGACTGTGCTTTAAATTTGAATGGTTGTTGTAGTTGAACAAAAACAGTGCACCAACTACTAAAATTTTGAAATAGTGCGACCGCAATCCCATTAGCTTTAGATAATGGGTTAAGGTCGCAAAATGAGAGATTGTTACAATGTATATTTTCTGCTATAATACTATTTATACACGAACATTGATAACTGTATATAAGTGGTTGTGCTGAGAAATATTATGCGAAAACCAAGCTTTCCTTCAGCACGTAAAATATACAAGGTACGAATGTACAGTATAAACCGTTATAGGGATGGTGCAGCCCGAATTTACGCCTGTGGAGATAGTAGGTTACGAGGTCTAGGAAGCAGGAAGCCCATTGGCTTTAGACAATGGGTAGTTCACTTTGTACCGTATGCAAAAAATAAAATTTTTTCCCACTTTTTTGAAAGAAAGCTTAACAGAGAACTTTGACGACTGTGCTTTAAACTTGAATAGCTATTGTAGTTGAATAAAAACAATGCACCACATATTAAAACTTTCGTTCTGTTCCATTCACAAAAGATAAAGTTTTTACTCAAGCTTTTTCAAAAAACTTGTAGGAGTTTGAAGGCAACACCCTCAAGGTTTTGCTCTTTTTCTCCTTTTATTTTTTACTCTGTTTTAATAGCAGAAAGTGCACTTAATTTCATTGCTCTTTTTGCTGGAAGATAACCAGCAGCAATTCCTATCAAGGTTGCAAATACTAAAGAAGCCCCACAAAGCCAAATCGGAATGGAAGAAAGCATATTGCTATTTGTTCTGACAGCAAAAATATTTACAATTTTGGACGCTCCAAGACTAACTAAAATTCCAGCAAGTCCACCTGCAAATCCAATAAAAGCAGCCTCTGTTAAAAACAATTTTTTTATATCTGACAAGGAGGCACCAATCACTTTCATAACACCAATTTCTCTTGTTCTTTCATAAATTGCCATTACCATGGTATTGGTAATACCAATGGCAGCAACAATCAAGGAAATTGCTCCAATCGCTCCCAACATCATGCGCAACATTTTGGTAGTTTCTTTCATGGTTTCCAACTGGTCTGTTAAACTGGAGGCACGAAAACCCATATCCTTGATTGTTTCCTGTACTTCCTTTACATGATTCATATTATCTACTTTTACCATAGCATTTTCATAAACACCTTTTTTGATTTTTTGAGCATTTCTATCTTTGTATTTTTTTGCCTCATATTCTGCCTGCTCTATTTTAATTTTTTCTAGTTCCTTGATGGGCATAAAAACAAAATAGCCATCAGAACCACCACTTCTTAATGTTCCAACTACTTCCGCTTTTATAGGCTTTAATGCCTTATCTGCATCTCTTGTACCATAATTCCAGTCTGTTGTTATCATAACTTTATCATTAAAAATATCCACTTCTGGAGAAGGAGAGTCATATCTCATTCTCCAGCTTAATTTAGGATTATAAAAATTGTTTATTACATCAGCACCAAATACCAATGTTTTGCTATCCCCTTCTTGTAACACACGACCTTCCTCTGCTTTATAGCCCATTGCCTCCATACTTGCAGGGTCTATTCCTTGCACAGAAGCATCTGTAAGATATTTTCCAGCAACAAAACAAATGTATTCATTCATTACTGGTGTTGCTGCTTCTACATAGGGTATTTTTTTAAATTCTTCTATGGTAGAAGTAGTAATTTCTGTTGCTTTTTTATCTTTTTGTACTTCCTCTTCTTCATAATATCTATCACTTCCAGCTGCATAGACATTGATAACTTGTAAGCTGCCCCATTCTTCTACCTGTTTTTGAAAACTTTCATTCATACCAATTCCAATAGAAACCATAACTACAATGGAAGCTGTACCAATAATAACGCCTAAAATTGTTAAAAAAGTTCGAAGTTTTCTTTTCCACAAATTGCGTAGTGCCATTTTAATGACATCAGAAATGCTCATTTCTATCACGCCCCTCTCTATTTTGGGAGGATTGATTTGGCATTGTTTCATAATAATCTACATCTTCTGGAGCGAAATCATCTTCTTCTGCTAAAAATGCTTCTTCTGCTTTTTTCTTTTTTCGTTTTACCAAGGTAACTACAACAATAACCGCAGCAATGGCAATGATACCAAGAACAATACTAATCAAAAGCACTTTATGGTTTGGAGTATTTCCTTGCATATCTTCCATACCCATTATATCCTCCATTGGCATTGGCTCTATGACATTTAACATAAAATCTCGCCTTTCCTCAACAGATTCACCACTAGCATCATCATAGCTTACAATAATACTAACTGGTACTTTTCCGATTGTTGTGGGAATAAAGTTACTCTCATAATAATCGCTAGAACCCGACTCTAAATTACCAATATAGGTGTTTCTTGTTTCGGTTTCTACATCCCCTTCTATGCGTATCATTAAATTGTTTAAGGTTACCTTTCCTGTATTATAATAACTAAAACTTACATTAACCGGCATACCCATTTCAATCTGCTCTGGTAGGGTATAATCATCAATATCTAATTGTGTTACCTGTTTGACATTGATTCCTAAAAGTTCCTGTGAGGTATATTCATTTCCCTCTTTATCTTCATATTCAAAATTTACAGTCAAAGTATACGTTTTAGGCTGCGCATCTGGAACAACATATAAACGCAATGCCTTATCTACCTTTCCTTTTGCTGTAATATCATCAAAATAAAAGGTATTACTACTATTGACGGGTGTAAAAATATTTCCTGTTTTTGCTGTATCAGAAGTGGTTTCTTCTGCCATTGTTAAAAACATTTTGATATTATGTACGGATTTATCTCTGTGACTATTCATTAAAGTCATAGTCAAATCAAATTCGTTACCTGCCATAACAATAAGTGGGTCACAAACATAGTCACTGACAATAATTTTGGGTTTACTTTTATTTTTTTCGTCATCTTCTTTTTCATCTTCTTTATCTTTTTTAGGATTAGAAATATTGACACCTGCATACTGTTTAAATGTTGTTGGGGTATCCGTTTCATTTTCATATTCTATTGTAAATTCAATGGGATAATTTTGTGTTTCTGCGGAAGAAGTTCCTGCAAAAGTAAAGTCAAAATGACTTACTTCATTTGGTGCTAACATCTTTATATTTTTGATGCTGGTAGATTTTGGAACAACAGCACCACCCTCCATGCCAGAAGCACTTACTTTAATATTTTTTGCTTCTCCTTCTCCAATATTTGCCAAGTCAAAAGAAACCTGAAAATTTTGATTTACCACATAAGTACCACTAGGCTCTGTCATATTTCTTATTTCAAGGCTTGGTTTTTCTTCCTCTTTTTTATCTCCTATGATATTGATATAAAAATTTTGTGATTTATCATAGGAGCGTCCTGCATCATCTTTACAAGTTATTTTTAAAGTAACAGAATAAGTACCACCTGCAATTTCGTTGCCAGCAATCAAAGGAAAAGAAAAGCCTTGTGTGCTTCCTGCTGGAATTCGTGAAAAATGTTGACTATCTAAACTATTATTAATACTAATGCCATCGCTGGAAAGTCCTTCTAATGTCAAATTGACTTCATGCAACGTAATAAAATTATTGTTTACAATTTGTCCACTAATAGTTGTGGTATCTCCTGCTTTAATATCAGAAGGGGATACTGTTACATTTTCAAATTTAAAATCTGGTTCTCCTGACAAATTATTTACTTTTAAATAAATGGTATTATTTCCTGAAAATTTTACGTTGTAAGCATTAAAATAGCTATAATTTAAGGTAACAGGATAATTTTTTGTTGCGGCTGTTCTTTCCACATCCACAGTCAATTCGATTTCTGTTTCACTTCTTGGTGCCAAAGCAGAAATTCTATTTTCATTATCTTGAAATCCTACGGTAAAAGGAGTATTATCAATGTCTGTAAAGGTAGGTTGAATCACAATCGCCCTTGCACCATAAGCACTTCCATTCCGCAATTTAATTTTAACAGTATTTGTTTTTCCAGGTGTTACTTCAAATACAGGCCCATTAATTAAAATGATTTCTGGTTGTGCGGAGTTTGGGTCAACATATTCGTCATCATCATCTGCAGCAAAAGCTGTCATAGACATTCCTAGTATCATCAATAATCCTAAAAAAATAGCTGTAACCCTTTTTATCATTTTGTTTTATCTCCTTTCTTCTTTTCCAGTTTCAGAAGTTTTATTCTGCTCTATCTTTTCAATTTTTCCATCTGAAAGATGAATAATTCTATCGGCATATTCTGAAATTTCTAAGTCATGTGTTACAATTACAAGTGTTTGCTTATTTTTTTGTGCCAAACCTGTAATTAAATCCATCATTTCATAAGTTGTTTTGGTATCCAGATTTCCAGTTGGTTCATCTGCAAAAACCACCTGTGGGCTATTGATAAATGCTCTTGCAATACTAACTCTTTGCTGCTGACCACCACTCATTTCAGAAGGTTTATGATTGGCACGCTCAGAAAGTCCGACCGCATCTAACATTTCTTTTGCTCTTTTATTTCGCTCTGCGGGTGGAACTTTTCGAAAAATCAAAGGTAATGTTACATTTTCCAAAGCTGTCAAAGTAGAAAGAAGGTTGTAAGACTGAAACACAAAACCAACATATTGCTGCCTAAATTTTGCCAACTGGTCTTCATTCATTCGCTCCATATGACAACGATTAAAAATAATGCTGCCTTTGGTTGGTTTTTCTAACCCTGCAATCAAATTTAAAAGTGTTGATTTTCCAGAGCCGGATTTTCCCAACAAACAACAAATTTCCCCATAGGAAATATCTAGGCTGATGTTATTGATTGCTGCTATTTTTTCTTTTCCCATACGATATACTTTTTTAACATTTTTTATTTGAATGACTTTTTCTGCCATAACACGCCTCCTTTCCTTTTTATTGGTGTTAGAAAAAATTATAACCATTGATAAGACGAGGAATCTCCTATTAAAGTTTCAAAAATTTTTCTAAATTTATAAAAATCCATTCTCATTATAAAATAATTTTATTACACAATTATTAAAGTCACAACATAATCTATTACAATTTTCTTAAGATTGGACATCTCTTTTTGATTTCTTTTTTTTGATTTTAAGAATCATAAAATGAAAAATAAACCTTTTTTCTTTTTTTTCGTAATATTAAATGTATTTTTAAGCATAGGATATTGACAATAAAATAGTTTTATTATAAAATGATATTTGCTTTTAAAAACAGATAAAGAGGGGAAATATCATGCTAGAAACATCTGCCCAAATACTGGCAAAAAAATTATTTGATTTCCAAATACAATGGGGACAGTGGAACAAAAATATGCTTGGTCAAGTTTTTAATATCAATGGAAAAAATAATATTTCTTTGACATTTCAGCAGTTTATTATTTTAACATTAGTACATAAAATGGAGATAAACACCATTTCACAACTGGCAGCCTTATTAAATTTAAGTAAAAGTAGTCTGTCCTTAACACTTTCTAAAATGGAACAGGAAAATTTATTAAAAAAGACACCTGCTCCTAAAGGGGACGATGGCAGAAAAGTTTATTTATGCATTACCCAAAAAGGGCTTTCTGCTTTAGAAGAAAGGGAACAAAAAACATTGGATTTTTTTATAGAATATTGTCAAAACCTTACACAAGAACAAAAAGAAGATTTAGCATTAGGAATTGAAAAATTAAATCATGTTTTAATCCTGTTTTCTAAAACAGATAATCATACCAAAGGAGGAGCCATCTCATGAAAAAAAATTACACAGCCATGTTAATAACACTAGCCCTTACTTTATCATTAGCTAGTTGTGGCAAAAAAGAAGTGGAAGATATTCCACTAGAACCAGAACCAACTGCACGTGCGATAGAAGTTATGCCTCTTTCCAGTGAATCGATTGCAAGTGAATATACTTATTCTGGAAAAGTGGCACCAAATGAAACAGCAAACGTATTAAGTACCGTTGGTGGAAAAGTGGCACAAGCCAACTATGATATTGGTGACAAAGTAGCAAAAGGTGCTGTTTTATTTCGCATGGATACCACAGATATAGAAAACCAAATCAATGTATTAAGAGCATCTATGACAGCAGTAGAAGCAAGCATTGCTTCTGCACAAACCAATTTAGAATTAGTAAATGGTGCTACCATGCAGGCACAAATTGATGCTGCCAAAACAGCATTGGAAAATGCAAAATTAAACTATGACAATGTCAAAACAAACTATGAAAATAATAAGGTTTTGTTTGAAGCAGGTATTTTATCTGAAACAGAAATGAATCAAATACAACTTAGTTATGACAACGCACAAGTTGCTTATCAGCAAGCAGAACAAAATTATGATTTAACAGCAAATCAAATTCCGGCTGAAAATCAAAAAAAAGCAGAAGCAGCTTATCAGTCAGCAGTAGCACAAAAGGCTTCTATTGAAGCACAAATCAAAAGCGCACAAAAAACAATTAGTGATGCTACCATAACAGCACCTATTTCTGGTGTTATTACGGCAAAAAATGTAATTTCTGGAACAGTGCTTTCACAAGCTGGCCCTGCTTATACCATTACAGACATGAGCAAAGTAAAAATTAATGTCGCGGTTACACAACAAGTGATTAACACAATAGCACCAGGACAGCAGGTGAATGTTATACTTTCTGCCATTTCAGAAGAACCATTTCCAGCAACCATTACAACGGTAAATCCTGTTGCAAATCAGCAGGGAACTTTTGATGTGCAAGTAGAATTAAACAATTCCAACGGCATTTTAAAAGTGGGTATGTTAGGAGAAGTTTCTTTTACCAAAGAGAGTGCAAATGATACTATTGTATTGCCTAGAAGTTGTATTATTGAAAAAGACAATGAAGTTTATGTATACATAGAAGAAAATGGAAAAGCTAAAAAAGTATTGGTAACAACAGGAATTGATACTGGAGAAAATATCCAAATTACCAGCGGTTTAGAGGAAGGTATGAATGTCGTCACAAAAGGACAGACCTATCTTACTGATGGTGAAGATGTGCAAGTTATTACAGATACTGTTTTACCAGAAGAACAAAATCAAGAACAAGAAGAACAAACAGCAGAACAAAATCTTAGTGACAGCGAAAAGGAGGAATAAGGCATGGGGTCCTTATCAAAAATATCTATACTCCGCCCTGTAACAACGGTTATGGTACTGTTAATGGTTATTTTAGGCGGCATATTATCTTATAGCGGATTGAGCCTTGCAATGATGCCTACAATGGATATACCGATTGCTATTGTAAGTACAACTTATGTTGGCGCTGGCCCCAATGAAATCGAAACATTGATTTCAAAACCGATTGAAGAAGCTCTATCTTCTATCAGCAATATGGATACCGTTACCTCTATCTCATCATCAAACAGTTCTTTTGTGTTGGGACAATTTCAAGATGGTGCCGATATTGATATGGCAGTCATTGATATGAGAGAAAAGATTGACATGATAAAAGGTTCTTTACCAGAAGATGCCAATGAACCTATGGTATTAAAAATGGATATCAATGCGCAACCAATTTATGTTGGTGTTACAAGTGAAAATTTAGACCTAGCACAACTAAATGATTTGCTAGAGGACAATATTGTAAACCGCTTGGAAAGAATTGAAGGAGTGTCTGCTGTTAGTCTTTCTGGTGGAGATGAAAATGAAATCCAAATTACATTAAATCCAGATAAAATGGACGGATATGGTTTAAGTGCTCCACAATTAGCACAAGCATTAGCTGCAGAAAACTTAAATTTACCCTCTGGTAGTATTTCACAGGGAAACAGTAAGCTACAAGTTAGAACGATGGGGCAATTTAAATCTTTAGATGATATTCGAAATGTAATGATTACAACAGGTACAGGTGCAGTTATGCCATTGAGCGATATTGCACAAGTAGAAGAAGTGGTGAAAGAAAGAAGTTCCTACACACTTGTCAATGGAAAACAAGGAATTTTAATTTCTATTGACAAAAATTCTACTGCCAATGTTGTAGAAGTGAGTGATTTAATTGCAGAAGCATTAGACAAAATTCAAAAAGAATATCCAGAACTTAATATACTGATGTTAACAGATACAGCAGACTATATTAAATTGTCTATTAATAACGTAACACAAACCGCATTTCAAAGTGCAATTATTGCAGTAATTATCTTATTTTTGTTTTTAAGAAATCCAACAACTTCTTTAATTATTGGTATTTCTATTCCAACTTCTATTTTGGCAACATTTGCTTTGATGTATCTTTCTGGAATGACATTAAATGTTATTTCTATGGGTGGTATTACAATAGGAATTGGTATGCTTGTCGACAACTCTGTTGTTGTTATGGATAATGTTTTTAAATATTGGGACAAAGGCTATTCTGCCAAAGAATCTGCCATGATTGGCTCCAAAGAAATTGGTATGGCAGTTGCAGCCTCCACCTTAACAACAGTAGCGGTATTTTTACCTTTAACCTTTGTAGAAGGAACGATTGGACAATTATTTAAAGATTTATCTTTTACCATTTGTTTTGCTTTGCTTGCCTCTTTAGTGGTATCTTTGACTTTTGTACCTATGGCTTGTGCGCAGCTTTTAACAAAAAGAGAACAAAAGAAAAATAAAAGAAAAGGACTTATTACCAAGATATTAGACATTTGGGGCAAAGGACTTGAAAAATTAGATTCTTTTTATAGAAAAGTACTTGTGTGGGTACTTCGCCACAAAAAAAGAACCATTTTACTTGTAGTAGCTTGTTTTATCGGTACATTAGCTTGTGCACCGCTTGCAGGTTTCGACTTTATGCCCGAAACAGATGAAGGTTCTGCTTCCATTTCTATAGAGCTGCCTAAAGGCTCCAAATTGGAAGACACCCAAAAAATTACAGATGAAGTAGTAAGTAGAATCAAAGATATTCCAGAAATTGATTATTACTATGGCATGGTGGGCTCTGGTATGCTTTCCAGTGGTACAGATTCCTCCACTGTTTCGATTAGTTTAGTAGAACTGGAACAAAGAACCAGAAGCACCAACGAAGTTTGTGATGAAATCAAAGAAATGCTTTCCAATATTGCAGGGGCAGACATTACAATAAGTGCTTCTAGCAGTGCTATGGGTTCTTTTGGTGGTGCTGATATTTCTTTTAATATTACAGGCTATGATTCTGATACTTTACGGGAAGTAGAAAATGAAATTGTAGATTTACTTTCTACCATACCAGGATTAGTAGATGTAGAAGGTTCTTCAGAAGATGTTGTGCCAGAAGCACGTGTTGTATTGGACAGACAAAAGGCATCACAATATGGCATTACAACATCCTCTCTTGCAAATACCTTAAATACTGCTGTTTCAGGTTCTGTTGCAACACAGTACAAGGTAAATGACACAGAAATTGATGTACGAATTCGTTATGACCAAAATAAAATGAATTATATCACAGATTTAACCAATATTACCATTCGTTCTAATACAGGCGCTTCTATTCCATTAACAGAAGTGGCGAATGTAGAAATTACAGATGGTGCATTACAGATTAATAGAGAAAACCAAAAAAATTATGTCAGTGTGAGTGCAAACACAGATGGAATTGATACCAGCGCAGCGCAAAGATTGATTGATGAAAAATTAGCAAGCTATGCTTTCCCAGAAGGCTATGAATATGAATATGGCGGCACAACAGAGCAAATGATAGAAGCATTTACAAAACTTGCGCTGGTGTTGGTTATTGCTGTTGCATTAGTATATATGATTATGGCATCGCAATTTGAATCTTTAATCTATCCTACTATTGTTATGTTTTCTATGCCTTTAGCAATTACTGGTGGTATTTTAGGGCTTTTAATTACAGGAAACACCATTACGGTTACTTCCTTTATGGGCTTTATTATGCTGGTTGGTATGGTTGTAAATAATGCTATTGTCTTAGTAGATTATACAAACCAATTAAGAGAAAGAGGGCTAGAATGTTTTGACGCTTTAGTAGAAGCTGGGCCAAGCCGTTTGCGTCCTATTTTAATGACAACATTGACAACCATTATTGGTATGCTTCCCATGGCATTAGGTACAGGGGAAGGTACAGAAACCCAAAAATCAATGGCAATTACAATTATATTTGGTATGGCAATTTCAACCATTGTTACATTAATATTGATACCAGTGCTTTATTTAGGAATCACTAATTTCCGTAATAAATTTAGAAGAAAAAAACCTCCTAAAAATATGAATGGTGAGGAAGAAGATTATACAAAATTTAACACTAAAGTTAAAATACCAGAAGAAAAAGTGAAACCAAACACAAGAAAATCACCAGCAAAAGATGGAGGATACCAAGTATGAAAAAAATAGAAATTATTATTCGCCGTGAAAAAGTTGACGAAGTAAAAAATAAACTCTATGAAATGGGAGCAACTGGAATTATGCTTTCTAACATTGCTGGTTATGGGCAAGATGAGGGTTATGTACAAAAGTATAGAGGAAAAGAATGTTATTTTCAAACAGTACAAAAAATAAAATTAGAAACAGTAGTAAAAGATGAGCAAGTTGGACCAATTATCCAAATTGTTATGGATTTAGCACGTACAGGCAAACCAGGTGATGGCAGAATCTATGTTTATGATGTTTGTGATGTTGTGCGTATTCGCACAGGAGAAAGAGGCATTGATGCCTTGTAAAGAACTTTCGTTCTGTTCCGTTTGCGACTGGGAAAACTTCGTTTTCCCAGTCGCAAACAGAAGTTTATTGACAGACTGAACATTTTAAAATTTTATTCTTTCTATGCAATATTTTTTATGCGGTTACCCTAATTTTTTTCAAAAAGCTATTTACAAATAAAATAAATAGGTGTATGATAATAAAAAAATAAAATAGTTTCTTCAGGGCAGGGCGTAATTCCCGACCGGTGGTAAAAGTCCACGAGCGAATTTTTTTATTTGCTGACATGGTGTAATTCCATGACCGACAGTATAGTCTGGATGGGAGAAGAAAAAACAATAACATAACTTTCTATGTTTTATTTGTGTAACATAGAATGATAATGATGTTGTAATTTGCCCTGGAATGCATTTGTATTTCAGGGTTTTTTTATAGTCGTTATTATGATAAAAAGTATGTCAACAGATTTTTGATATGCTGCTATTTTGTTATTTTTTTAACGATATTTTTGCCCTGTATTTTTAATTATACAGGGCTTTTTTGTTTGGAGGTATTTTTTATGATAGAAAAATATATGAAAATGGCAATAGAGCTTGCACAGCTTGGTAGAGGGCATACAAATCCAAATCCGCTTGTGGGTGCTGTTATTGTCAAAAATAATAAAGTAATTGGAGAGGGATACCATCAATATTATGGAGGGCTTCATGCCGAAAGAAACGCCTTTGCCAACTGTATAGAAGATTGTTCTAATGCAGATTTATATGTTACCTTAGAGCCTTGCTGTCATTATGGTAAAACACCTCCCTGCACTGATATTATTATAGAAAAAAAGATAAAACGAGTATTTATTGGTTCAAATGACCCTAACCCACTAGTAGCAGGAAAGGGCATAGAACAATTAAAACAACATGGAATTGAAGTTTATACTGAAATATTAAAACAAGAATGTGATGCTTTAAATACTATATTTTTTCATTATATAAAAACAAAACAACCCTATGTTGTTATGAAATATGCCATGACAGCAGACGGAAAAATTGCCACCTACACAGGAGATAGCAAATGGATTACAGGAGAACAGGCAAGAAAACAGGTTCATAGCATGAGAAATGCACTTTCCAGCATTATGGTAGGAATTGGTACTGTTTTAGCTGATAATCCTTTGTTAAACTGCCGTATAAAAAATGGAAAAAATCCAGTTCGTATTATTTGTGATAGTACCCTAAAAATTCCTTTAGAAAGCCAAATTGTACAAACTGCAAAGGAAATCAAAACCATTATTGCATTTGCACAAAAGCAGGAACAAAAACAAAAAGCATTAGAACAAGCAGGAATACAACTTTTATATTTACCAAATAAGGAAAATAAAGTTGATTTAAAGGCACTTATGGAAGAATTAGGAAAACAGTCTATAGATAGTGTTTTATTAGAGGGTGGTGGAACGTTAAACGAGTGTGCGTTGCATTTGGGTCTTGTCAATAGAGTAGAAGTTTATATTGCTCCTAAACTATTTGGAGGGAGTGCAGCAAAATCTCCCATAGAAGGGAAGGGTGTTTCCCTTGCAAAAGATGCTTATGGGCTATGTCTTAAAAATGTTCAGAAAGTAGGAGAAGATATTTTATTAGAATATGATGTCAATAAAAGGGGGGAGTAAAGTGTTTACAGGAATTATTGAGGAAATTGGAAAGGTTACCGCAATCGAAAGAGGAAATCATTCTGCAAAATTAGTCATATCTGCAAATAAAATATTGCAGGATATTCATTTAGGCGATAGTATTGCTGTAAACGGAATTTGCTTAACAGCTTGTCATATTTCAAATTCAGATTTTACAGCAGATGTTATGGCAGAAACCATGCACCGCAGCAATTTAGGAAGTCTGCAAAAAGGTTCTTCTGTTAATTTGGAAAGAGCAATGTTAGCAAATGGGCGATTTGGAGGACACATTGTTTCAGGTCATGTGGATGGCACAGGAATTATTTCTAATTTTAAAAAAGATGAAAATGCCATTTGGGTTACCATAAAAGCCAGTCCGAATTTATTAAAATATATTGTAGAAAAAGGTTCTATTGCCATTGATGGTATTAGTTTAACTGTCGCCTTTGTGGATAATAGTTGCTTTAAAGTTTCGATTATTCCACATACGGCGGAGGAAACCATTCTTTTGCATAAAAAAGCAGGGGATACCGTTAATTTAGAATGTGATATTATTGGAAAATATGTAGAAAAATTACTTTATTATAAAGAGCAAAAAAAAGAACAAGCAGGAATTACTTTAGAATTTTTACAAAATAATGGATTTTAGGAGGAAAGCAAATGAGCGAATTTAACACAATCGAAGAAGCATTAGAAGATTTAAGAGCAGGAAAATGGATTGTAGTGGTAGATGATGAAGACAGAGAAAATGAAGGAGATATTATTGTTGCTGCAGAATTTGCCACAACAGAAGCAGTCAATTTTATGGCAAGTTATGCAAAAGGCTTAATCTGTATGCCTATGACAGAAGAAATGGCAAGTAAATTACAATTTCATCCTATGGTAAAAAAGAATACGGATAATCATGAAACAGCTTTTACTGTTTCTATAGATCATGTAGATACAACAACAGGTATTTCTGCCTATGAAAGAGGAATTACTGCTAGAAAGGTTGTGGAAGAAACAGCAAAACCAGAAGATTTTAGACGACCTGGACATATGTTTCCTTTGGTAGCAAAACCAATGGGTGTATTAGAAAGAAATGGGCATACAGAAGCAACCGTAGATTTAATGAAACTTGCAGGTTTAAAACCTTGTGGACTTTGTTGTGAAATTATGAGAGAGGACGGTTATATGGCAAGACTGCCCTATTTAATTGAATTTGCAAAAAAGTATGGTTTAAAACTGATTACGATTGCAGATTTAATCACATATCGTAAAAATCATGAAAAATTAGTAGAGTGTGTAGCAAAAGCAAAAATGCCTACTCATTATGGTGATTTTACTATCCATGGTTATATCAATAAATTAAATGGGGAGCACCATGTTGCGCTGACTATGGGAGATGTTGCAGATGGAAAACCTGTACTTTGTAGAGTGCACTCTGAATGTTTAACAGGAGATGCTTTAGGTTCTGCTCGTTGCGATTGTGGACAACAATATGATGCTGCTATGAAAAAAATTGCAGCAGAAGGGAGAGGTGTATTGCTTTATATGAGGCAAGAAGGGCGTGGTATTGGTTTAATTAATAAAATAAAAGCATATGCTCTGCAAGATGAAGGCTATGATACAATAGAAGCAAACATTAAATTAGGTTTTCCGGCAGATATGAGAGATTACACCATTGGTACGCAAATATTAGCAGATTTAGGAATCCGTAAAATGAGATTAATGACTAATAATCCTAAAAAAATTGAGGGACTGGCAAATTATAATTTAGAAATTGTGGAAAGAGTACCCATTCAAATGGAGTTAGGAAAGGATGACGAAATTTATTTAAAAACAAAACAACAAAAAATGGGACATTTATTGACATATTAAAAGGAGGAAAATAAATTATGAAAGTTTTAGAAGGAAATTTAGTAGCACAAAATATAAAAGTAGCATTAGTAGCAGCAAGATTTAATGAATTTATTGTTTCAAAGCTAATTAGTGGTGCAGTAGATGGTTTAAAAAGACATAACGTTACAGAAGATGACATTACTCTTGCATGGGTACCAGGTGCCTTTGAAATTCCTTTGATTGCTTCAAAATTGGCAAAAACAGGAAAATATGATGCAGTCATTTGTCTTGGAGCAGTGATAAGGGGTGCAACTTCCCATTATGATTATGTTTGTAATGAGGTATCGAAAGGTGTTGCTCATGTTTCATTGGAAACGGGTATCCCTGTATTATTCGGTGTGTTAACAACAGATAACATTGAACAGGCGATTGAAAGAGCTGGAACAAAAGCCGGAAATAAGGGATATGATTGTGCTTTATCTGCAATAGAAATGATAAATTTGAGTAAACAAATATAAAACAAACTTACTTTCTTGAAAGAAAGTAAGCAAAGAACTTTTGTGCAAAACTTCGTTTTGCTGCCGTGCAGGGAAGTTGAACAATTGTTGCGGTCGAACGAGAACAGAACACCA
>CAJUKL010000002.1:0-19488 GCA_910587195.1 uncultured Clostridia bacterium
GCAAAACGAAGTTTTGCACAAAGTTCTTTGCTAAGCTTTCTTTCAAGAAAGCGTAGATAATCTTTCTTGTACCTGTGTCAACATAGTTCTATATTTTGCTTCTTTTGCTTTTTCTTCTTCAATTACTTTTTGTGGCGCTTTGGAAACAAAACCTTCATTTGCTAATTTTTTTACAACTCTTTCAATTTCTTTTTCTAACTTTTGTTGTTCTTTTTCCAAACGTTCCACTTCTTTTGCAATATCTACTAATTCTGCAAATGGTATATAGATAACAGCATTGTGAATCACAACAGAAACGGCATCCTCTCCAATATTATCTTTGTTTGCTTGTACAAAAACCTCACTTGCATAGGATAATGTTTTGAAAAATACTTTTGCTTTTTCAAATACTTCTGCAACCTCTTTATTTTCTGTAACAACAAATACTTGCGCTTTTTTGGAAGGAGCTACATTCATTTCTGCTCTGATGTTACGGATATTTCTAACTGCTTCTTTGATAATATCAATTTCTTTTTCATTTTCTGTAAATGCCCATTCTTGTTTAAAGCCTGGCCATTCTGAAATCACAATGCTTTCTTCTTCTGTTTGAATATTTAAAAATAATTCTTCTGTAATAAATGGCATAAATGGATGCAATAATTTCAAGGCAGAAATCAATACTGTTTTGAGCGTCCAAAGTGCTGCTGTTCTGCTGTCATCTTCTTTGTTGTAAAGACGAGGTTTTACCATTTCAATATACCAGTCGCAATACTCATCCCACAAGAAATCATGCACCTTTTGTGCTGCAAGACCTAATTCATAACCTTCCATATTTTCCTCTACATCTTTTGCTAAAGTATTTACTTTGGAAAGAATCCATTTATCTGCAGAAGTCAAATTTGTAGGTAATGTATTTGGCAATTCTTCCTCTAAATTCATTAAAACAAAACGGGAAGCATTCCACAATTTATTTAAGAAGTTTCTGCTGGCTTCCAATCTTTCCCAATAAAAACGCATATCATTACCGGGTGCATTTCCTGTAATTAACATTAATCTTAATGCATCTGCACCATATTTATCAATTACTTCTAATGGGTCAATTCCATTTCCTAAGGATTTCGAGAATTTTCTGCCTTTATCATCTCTTACTAAACCATGAATAAATACATCATGGAATGGGGTTTCATTCATCCATTTCATACCAGAGAAGGTCATTCTAACAACCCAGAAAAAGATAATATCATAACCAGTTACTAATACACTAGTAGGATAAAAACGTTTTAAATCTTCTGCATTTTCATCTGGCCATCCTAAAGTAGAAAAAGGCCATAATGCGGAAGAAAACCAAGTATCTAATGCATCTTCATCTTGTGTCAAGGAAGTAGAGCCACATTTTTCACATTTTTCTGGTGTTGTTTTGGAAACAGTAATATGTCCACAGTCTGCACAATAATAAGCTGGGATTCTATGTCCCCACCAAAGCTGACGAGAAATACACCAATCTTTAATATTGTCTAACCAGTGCAAATAAATTTTACCAAATCTGTCTGGAACAAAACGAAGCGAACGATTTTTATAAATTTCAATGGCTGGTTTTGCCAATTCTTCCATTTTTACAAACCATTGCAATTTAATCATAGGCTCTACCACTTGATTACAACGTTCATGTGTACCAACAGCATGCGTAATATCTTCAATTTTTACTAAATAACCTTGTTCTTTTAATTCGGCAACAATTTTTTCTCTTGCTTCATATCTGTCCATACCTTGATATTTACCAGCATTTTCGTTCATGGTGCCATCATCATTTAAAATGTTGATTCTTTCTAAATTATGGCGATTTCCTACTTCAAAATCGTTCGGGTCATGTGCTGGTGTAATTTTTACAACACCTGTACCAAATTCTCTATCAACATAGCTATCAGCGATAATTGGAATTTCTTTACCAACCAAAGGAAGGATACATTTTTTTCCCACTAAATGTTTGTATCTTTCATCTTCTGGATGAACTGCTACTGCAGTATCGCCTAGCATAGTTTCTGGACGAGTGGTAGCTAAAAGTAAACTTTCATCACTACCAACAATAGGATAATTTACATGATAAAAATGTCCTGCTGTATCCACATGGTTTACTTCTGCATCAGAGATTGTTGTTTGACATTCTGGACACCAGTTAATAATTTTTTCGCCTCTATAAATATAACCTTCTTGATATAATCTAACAAATACCTCTAATACTGCATCAGAACAGCCATCATCCATAGTAAAACGAACCCTGTCCCAATCACAAGAGCTTCCTAATTTTTTAATTTGATTTAAGATAATGCCGCCATATTCTTCTTTCCAAGCCCATGCTCTTTCTAAAAAGCCTTCTCTACCAACATCTGCTTTTGTCAAACCTTCTTCTGCCATTTTTTGTACAACTTTTACTTCGGTAGAGATACTTGCATGGTCGATACCAGGAAGCCACAAAGTATTATAGCCTGCCATTCTTTTCCAGCGAATTAATACATCTTGTATAGTATTATCTAAGGCATGTCCCATGTGAAGCTGCCCTGTAATATTTGGGGGGGGCATAACAATACAATAAGGTTTTTTGCTTTTATCAATTTTGGTATGGAAATATTTTCTTTCCATCCATTGTGCATATAATCTTTCTTCTACAACGGATGGGTCATAATTTTTTGTTAATTCTTTCATTTATTTTCCTCCTCTTAAGTAACATTATTCTTAAAAAAAAGAGCTTTCATCCGGAAAGGACGAAAAGCTCGTGGTACCACCTTTTTTTCTGTTTTAACAATAGAAAACAGACACTCAAAAGTCGATAACGGGACAAACCGTTTTTGCCTACCCACAAGCAGTTGCTTCAGCAAAAAAGCTCCAAAGCTACCTTCTCTATCTTCAAACTTAAAAAACTCACAGCAACTGTTTTTCTCTCTGAAAGTTGAAAAATAGATACTCCTCTTTTTCAATGCTTTTTTCTTATTACAAATTTTATAAAACCTTGCTTCATTTGTCAACACTTTTTTTACGCTTTCACGCTTTCTTGAAAGAAAGCTTAGCAAAGAACTTTGTGCGATGCAAAACGTCCAGTGGACGTTTGGGGGAAACTTTTCACAAGTGAAAAAAGTTTCCCCCAAGAACTTCCGACTTTTGTTAAGTTCATAATAAACCGTTTTTTACAAATTGTGTCGTTTTTTATTTTTAAACTTAAATTATTATAATCCTTGTAAAAAAGTTTTTATTCACTTTTTTACTCTATCCCCTTTTGATACCTTGAAATATTTAATAAAATTCCCATCATAGCCATAGCAATCGCAAGGGAAGTACCACCATAACTTACAAAAGGTAAAGGCTGACCTGTATTTGGTATAGTATTTGTAGTTACTCCAATGTTAATAATACTTTGAAAAGCAATTTGTGCTGTAATCCCTGTCGCAACTAAACTACCAAACTCATCCTGTGCATTCATAGCAATTTTAATACCACGCCATACTAAAATTGCAAATAGCAATATAATTAATGCGGCTCCTAGCATACCTAGTTCTTCTGCAATAATTGCAAAAATAATGTCATTGTATGCTTCTGGTAAAAAAGTTTTTTGCCTGCTTTGTCCCAGTCCTAAACCAAATAAACCACCAGATGCAACAGCAAAAAGTCCTTGTATAATTTGGTATCCATCTCCTAGTGGGTCTGAAAAAGGGTCTAACCATATTTGTATACGTCCTAGACGATACCTTAAACCAGGCAGCAAAATTGCAATCGCACCAGCACCCACAACAGGCCCGCTGACATAAGCAAAATATTTCATATCAAAGCCAGCTGCAAAAAGCATTGCTCCACCAATTAAAGCCAAAAGTAAAGCGGTGCTAAAGTTTGTAATAGCAATCATTGCACAAGGGATTGCTACAACAGCAAGGCATTTTACAAACCCTGTAAAATCTTTTAAATAATCTTTATGTAAGCAAATAAAATGTGCTAAAAATAGGGTTGTTGTAATTTTTACAACTTCAGAAGGTTGGAAAAACCAAAGCCACCTTTTTTGACCGTTTATCACCTGTCCAAAAGGTATCAGCAAAAGTAATAAAATACAGCCTACAATGTATCCCAGCAAAGTAAAACGTCTTAAATTGCGATAAGGGAAATTTGCCATAAATAACATGCCTGCAAAACCAAGCAACGCACTTCGGCCCTGTTTTTTTACAAAATAAAACATATCATTATAAAAATCTTCTGTTGTCATTGCCTTATAGTAACTAGAACTGAATATCATAACAATTCCAAATAACACAAGTAATATCACCACAAAAAGCACCATGTAGTCATAAGATGTCCGTATAGATTTCTTTTTTACTGCTGTTTTTCTTTTTTTAGCCACAGAGGCTTCTGCCATATATTCCACCTCTTTTTTATTTTAAATAGGATTTTACTAATTCTTTAAATAAATCGCCACGTTGTTCATAGTTATCAAACATACCCCAGCTTGCACAAGCAGGAGATAGTAAAACGCAATCCCCTTTTTCTGCTTTGTCATGACAAAGAGAAACTGCTTGTGCAAAGGTTTCACATCTGGAAATAGCTGTAAAACCAACAGATTTTGCTTCTTTTTCAATTTGCTCTGCGGTTACACCAATTAAAACCAATTCTTTGACTCTGCCCGGAAATAGTTTTACCCAATCCATAAAAGAAACCCCTTTGTCATAGCCACCAGCAAGTAGTATAATAGGACGTTTCATTGCTAATACGGCTCGAATAGAAGCATCGGTATTAGTTCCTTTAGAATCGTTATAATATTCCACATCATCTACTGTTGCCACATATTCTATTCTATGAGCTACCCCTGCAAATTCTTTCGTAATTTTTTTTATTTTTTCAAAAGGAACACCAGCGCAAATAGCGATTGCACAAGCTGCCATAATATTTTCATAATTATGAACACCAAGTAATTTTAAAGTATCTACATGAAATAAAGTTTCATTTTTTCCATTCCAACGTATTTTTATTTCGTCATTTTCTAAATAAATACCTTCTTGCAATACGTTTTGGCTGCTGAAAAAAAATACTTTTGCTTTTGTTTTTTGTGCCATTGCTTTGCAAACACTATCTTCTGCATTTAAAATGCAATAGTCTTGTTCTGTTTGATTTTTCCATACTTTTTCTTTCATGGCAATGTAAACTTCCATTGTTTTGTGTCTGTTTAAATGGTCTGGTGTAATATTTAAAACAGCGCTGATTTTAGGATGAAAAGTATGCGCTGTTTCCATTTGAAAACTGCTGATTTCTGCTACAACCCAGTCATGACTGGTTAAACTTTCTACTTTTTCACTGTATGGCACACCAATATTACCAACTACTGCTGTATTAGGATATTCTGCTTTTAAGAGTTCTCCTGCTAAAGTGGTGGTAGTTGTTTTTCCATTGGTACCAGTAATTGCAATGACAGGACAAGGTGTCATGGTATAAGCAAGTTCTACTTCACTCCATACAGGGATATTGTTTTTTTGTGCTTCTCGTAAAAAAGGTAAATCACAAGGAACGCCAGGACTTAATACAATCAAGTCCTGCTGCAATACAATATCATCTGGATTTTTTCCGGTATAAAGGTGGATTCCTTTTTGTTCTAAGGCATCTAAGCCATTTAATTCTTCTCTCTTTTTTAAATCTTGTAATGTGACATTTGCCCCTTTTTTTTGTAATAATTCTGCGGCAGCAATTCCGCTTCTTGCCATGCCACATACAAGAACATTTTTATTTTTCAATGAAAACCCTTCTTTCTATCAAAGCTATCTATCATTTGTGAAATTTTAGGATACTGTAAACAAATATCGACAACCCAAAAATGCAATCAAGCAGAGCATTGTGGTAACAACATAAAATACAGTTACTACTTTTGTTTCACTCCAGCCACTCAACTCAAAATGGTGATGAATCGGTGCCATTTTAAAAAAACGCTTTCCACCTGTCTTTTTAAAATATAATACTTGTATCATAACAGAAACAGATTCTAAAAGGTAGATAAAACCTACAATAACAATAAAAATAGGCATTTTTAACAAAAAAGCAGAAGCTGCAACAAATCCGCCCAGCGCAAGAGAACCCGTATCACCCATAAATACCCGTGCTGGATAAGCATTAAAAATTAAAAAGGCTAATAAGGCACCAATTACACCACCACAAACTGGTAAAATGGTACTTCCTGCACCCCAAGATACCAGCATAAAGAAAACAGCTACAATAAGTGTAACACCACTTGCTAACCCATCTAAGCCATCTGTCAAATTTACTCCATTGACAGTGCCTAAAACTGCCACAATTAAAAATGGTACAAAAAGTGTTCCTAAATTGATTGTCATACCTTTGGTAAAGGGAATATAAATTGCGGTTCCAATTTTTGCCTGATAGAGATACCAAGCAAACAAAGCAGTAATTACAAGCTGTCCAACGATTTTTTGCATTGGTTTTAAACCTAAAGAACGCTTTTTTACTACTTTAATATAGTCATCAATATAGCCAATCATACCAAAGCCTAATGTCACAAGTACAACAGCGATTCCATCATAATTTCCTTTTAAAAAGAAAAAACTTCCACCCCAAAAAGCAATTAAAATTGCAATTCCCCCCATAGTAGGAGTTCCTTGTTTTTTTAAATGACTTTCTGGACCGTCCTCTCGTTCTGTCTGTCCGTATTTCATTTTATGCAATATCGGTATTAGGATAGGACATAAGATAACCCCTATCACAAATGCAATGATAATTGCATAAATCCCCTGTATTAACTGTTCCAAGCTATTTCACTCCTTGCTCTTTCTCTTGTAACTTTGTTACTGTTTTTTCAAATTGTCTGCTTCGAGATGCTTTAATTAAAATAGTATCTCCTTTTTGTAATAAAGAAGTATGGTTCCAAAAATCTTCTTGGGTATCAAAATGATAAATTTGCTGTAATTTTTTTTGTTTTGCCCCTTCATCATAATAGTTTGCTATTTCACCTATCGAAATTAAGACATCAATATTTTTTTCCCCTACATATTCTCCCACTTCTTTATGCATCTGTATTTCATTTTCTCCTAATTCTCCCATAAATCCCAAAATGGCAATTTTTCTGCCTTCTGCTTTTGCTAAAACATCCAAAGAAGCCTTCATAGAAACAGGATTTGCATTATAAACATCATTAATAATAGTAAAATCCTTTGTTTTTATAATGTCCATTCTCATTTTTGTTGGAATAAAATCTTCAATTCCTTTTTGTATTTGTTCGATACTTAACCCTAATTCCAAAGCAACAGCTGTTGCTGCTAAAACGTTCCGAACCATATGCTCACCAGGTACAGGAATCATTGCTTTAAATGTCTCTTTTTCTGTGTGAATATCGCATGAAATAGATTCCACTCCATGACTTATTATATTATCTGCATAAATTCCTTTTTTATTTTCTATGCCATACCATATTATTTTTTGTGGAATGGTTAAATTTTGCAATTTATCATTATCTGCATTTAAAATAGCGATTCCATTTTGTTCCATACCATCAAACACTTCACATTTTGCTTTTAAAATACCTTCTCTACTTCCTAACATTTCAATATGTGCTACACCAATATTGGTAATTACAGCAATCTTTGGTTTTGCTGCCATAGAAAGATTATGTATTTCTCCAAAACTATTCATACCCATTTCTAATACGGCAATCTGATGTTCTTTGGTAAGCTGAGCAACCATAAGCGGCATACCAATGTTTGTATTATAATTTCCTGCTGTTTTTAAAACACAATATTTTTGTTCTAAAACAGAAGCAATGACATCTTTTGTTGTTGTTTTTCCTACACTTCCAGTGACTGCTACGACTAGTATGTCAAGCTCTTTGATGATATATTCTGCTAAATCTAACATTGCCCTTACAACACTTTTGACACGAATAAGATATTGTCCCTGTTTTACTTCATATTCCTGTTCTGAAAAACAACAAACGGCACCCGTTTCAAATGCTGTTGGTATAAAACGATGTGCATCAACTTTTTCTCCGACAATCGGTGCAAAAATATCTCCTACTTTAATTTTTCGAGAATCAATTTCCAAACCAATGACTTGCTTTTGCAATCCTTCTTTATCTCCTACAAAAACGCCATTGACAATTTTTGCTAATTTTTCTAAGGAAATTGGTATCATAAAGCGTCACCTCCAAACGCTTTTTTTACTTCTTCTACATCATCAAAATGAATGGTTTTATCTGCAAAAATTTGATAATTTTCGTGTCCTTTTCCTGCAATAATAATAATATCATCTTTTTTACTGTATTCTACTGCATGACAAATTGCTTCTCTTCGGTCTACTTGTTTGGTATATTTACAGTTTGTTTTTTTCATACCCACTTCTACATCATCTAAAATAGAGGCTGGGTTTTCTGTTCTAGGGTTATCTGATGTAATAATGCAGTAATCCGAATATTTTCCTGCAATTTCACCCATAATGGGTCTTTTGGTTTTATCTCTGTCGCCGCCACAGCCAAAAACAGTAATGATTTTTCCTTTTACAAATTCTTGTGCTGTTTTTAATATATTTTCTAAGCCGTCTGGAGTATGGGCATAATCCACAATGGCATTTGCTTTTTTGCTTTTTACTGTTTGGAATCTTCCAGAAACACCCATATTGCTGCTTAATCCTGCAATAATATCTTCTATAGCAATGTCCATTAGAATACAAGCACCAATGGCTCCCAAAGCATTATAAATACTAAATCTACCTGGCGTATGTAAAGAAACAGGATATTGTTTTTGTTGATAGCACATTGTAAATTTTACACCATCGGCAGACACATCAATATCTTTTGTTTGTAAATCTGCTTTTTTATCTATGCCAAATGTTAATACATTTCCTTTCGCATTTTGTTTCATAAACTCTCCAGAAGCATCATCTACATTAATCACACTTTTATCACTTCTTTGAAACAACAGAGCTTTTGCCATTTTATAATTTTCCATTGTTTTATGATAATCTAAATGGTCTTGTGTTAAATTAGTAAAAATAGCAATATTATATTGGATACCATCTACTCTATGCAAGTCAAGAGAATGGGAGGAAACTTCCATTACAACATCTGTGACGTTTTGTTGTTTCATATCATCAAACAATTCTTGCAATTCTAAAGATTCTGGAGTAGTTCTATCTGCGTGAAGGATTTTGTCACCGATACGGTTTTCAATGGTTCCAATGACACCAACTTTATGACCAATTCTATCTAATACGGACTTAATCAAATAAGTGGTTGTTGTTTTTCCATTTGTTCCCGTTACGCCAATTAAATTCATGCTTTGACATGGATTTTGATAATAATTCACAGAAAGCAATGCCAATGCTTGCCGTGTATTTTTAGTTTGTATTACTGTTACTTCTTTGCTATCAATTTCTTTTTCGCAAAGAATTGCTACTGCTCCTGCTTTGATTGCTTTTTGTGCATAGTTATGTCCATCTGTTTGAAAGCCTGTAATGCACACAAACAAATCTCCTTTTTTTACTTTTCTGGAGTCATATGCGATACCAGTAATTTCTTTTTCTTCTCCATATAATAAAGTGTATTCTATATTTTGCAATAATGTTGAAAGTTTCATACCTTTAACTCCTTTATTTTCTATTTACTTTGACATGCAGTTATTATAGCACAATTATACCATAATACCAACGCTTTCTTGAAAGAAAGCTTAGCAAAGAACTTTGATTTAGGTTCACGGAAGTGAAACAAAATTTTTTGTTGAACGACAACAGAAGGCAATCGGACAAAAAAGTTTGTAAAAAAACTTATCACTATTTTAAAAAATTGACTTCCCTAGGGATAGTTTTTTCACTTGCGTTCTGTTTTCGTTCCTTTCAAGCTTTCGTTTATGTTCCGTTAAGCAAAGTTAAAGTTCTTTCGCTTCCTTTCTTTCAAGAAAGGAAGGAAGATAAAAGAATTTTTGTGTTTTTGTTAATTTCTTCCCCGGCTTTTGGAAATTGTGAAGTGATGTCTTCTCCTTCTCCTTGTATTTCATAATCTATTTCAGATTCATATAATATTTGTTTCGCTTCTTGTACAGTCATTCCTATAAAATCTGGTACTGTGATTTTTTGTACTTCATCCATTTCAAGCTCTTTTTGATTATAAATAGTTTCAATACCAAGATAAGGTAAAATATTTCTTAATAACTCTTTCATAACAGGACCAGCTACACTTCCGCCATAATAATTTCCCTGTGGTTCATTGATAAGTACCAAAGATAATACTTGTGGATTTTCCGCTGGTGCAAATGTTAAAAAAGAAGCAATATATTTACCACTCCTTCTTGGTAATTTTTCAGAAGTTGCTGTTTTTCCACCAATGCGATAACCAGGAATATATGCTTTGTTGCCTGTGCCTTCTGATACTACACTTTCTAATATTTTTTTCATTTGCTCTGAAGTTTGGGTTGAAATAATTTGCTCCCCTTTTGGATATGAAAATGTTTGTGTTACATTTCCATTTTCATCTATAATTTGAGTGCCAATATGTGGTGTAACTAAATTTCCGCCATTTACAATGGCAGATACTGCCCTTAATAATTGTAAAGGTGTAATCTGAAAAGATTGCCCAAAAGACATAGTTGCTAATTCAACTGGCCCTATGTTTTCTGTTTTATGGATAATACCAACAGCTTCTCCGGGTAAATCAATGCCTGTTTTTTCTCGAAATCCAAATTTTGTCATATAATCTGCAAATATTTCTGCACCCATTCTTTCTGCAACAATCATAAATACAGGATTGCAAGAATTTTGTACGCCCTGTACAAAACTTTCTGCGCCGTGCGTCCTGGGATAACGCCAGCATTTTATTTGCCTATCTCCTGCTATGTAGTAACCATTACAAACAAAAGAACTTTCTGGAGTTACAACACCTTCTTCTAATCCAGCAGAAGAAGTAATTGTTTTAAAGGTGCTGCCTGGCTCATAGGTATCATTTATGGCAGTATTTCTCCACATTTGATTCAGTGCATCATTTTTTTCTTTTTCGCTCATGTTTCCCCAAATGCTCGCTAATTCTTCCTTATTAATTGTAAAAGGGTCGTTTAAATCAAAACTTGGATAGTTTGCCATAGCATAAATTTCTCCGTTTTGCGGATTCATTACAATAATAATACCATTTTTTGCACCTTTTGCTTCTACAGCTTTGGCAAGCGTCTGCTCTGCATATTGTTGTACTACAACATCAATACTTGTAACAAGACTTTTACCATTTTCTGGTGGAATCCTTTCTTGCGCATTGTCTACGGTTAAGCCCCTGGAATCAGTCAAAGTCAATATTTTTCCAGCTTTTCCTTCTAAAAATTCGTTATATTTTGACTCTAAGCCAATAATCCCTTGATTGTCTTTGCCTACAAAGCCCAATACTTGAGAAGCTAAAGAAGAATAAGGATAAACTCTTTTAATGTCCTCATCAATGACAACACCAGCAATCTCTTTTTTTCGAATTTCCATAGCAAGTTCTTTGTCTACCTTATTTTTAATACGAACTAAAGCAACATTTTGTTTGACTTTTTCTAAAACAGTATCATAGTCTAATTCCAACACTTCTGCTAAATATTTTGCAGTTTCTTCTTTTTGCTTTACTTGTATAGGAATTACACTAATACTGTTGACTGTTTCTGTCATAGCAAGCCCTACACCATTTCTATCTAAAATGCTGCCTCTTTGTGGTGCAATCAGTCTATCCCTTGTTTGCTGTTCGTATGCTTTACTTTGTAAATCCTCTCCTAGTATGACCTGAATATATACCACTCTACCAAACAAAATGAACCAGCCAACACTGGATAAAAATAAAAATAACAATAATCTTTTTTTCGTTAGTATGGTTATTTTTTCCATAAAAACACCCTGCCTTTTTCAATATAGTTCAATATATTGTAAAAACAGGGTGCATATTCATAAAATTATTCGCTTGTTTCCTCGTCGTTTTCTGGTTCTCCCATGGTCAAAGTGACTTTTGTGCCTAATTCTACAGATACCCCATATTTTGGATTTTGTGACAAAACAACTCCTTTTGTTTTATCTTCTGCTTCTGCTTCAAAACCGCTATCATTGAGTAAAGTGACAGCTTCTGTATATGTTTTTCCTCTGACATCTGGCACAGGCATAGTACCTTCATCTTCTTCGCCTTTTTCCACATAAAGCGTGATTTGACTGCCTTCTTCTAATTGTGTGCCGCCATGTGGAAATTGATTTACAACAACATTACCAGTTCCTACCGTTTGATAAGTTAAATTTTTGCTATCCAAGGATAATAAGGTAGAAAAAATGTCAGAGCCTGTATAATCATCCACTGTTACATTCCCTTGCTTTTTGCTGATGGTTGTACCATCTTCTGCATAACTTGGCTGTATATTTTTATATTTAATAATACTTTCCATCATTTCTTTGGACATAGGAACGGGTGTCTGTACACCATCTTTATAGTTTTCTGGACGATAAATCAGTGTTAAGACAACATACTGTGGATTTTCTACAGGAAAATAAGTTAGACAACTTAATGCCCACTTATCCTGTACTTTACGGCTACCATTTTGTGCTGTACCTGTTTTTGCTCCAATTGAATAACCCTCAATTTTTGCTTTTTTACCCGTACCTTCTTCAATCGTTGCCTTCATCATAATACGCATTGTGTCAGATGTTTCTCTTGAAATAACACGGTTTCGTATTTGTGGTTGATTTTCATAGACAATATTTCCTTCGGTATCAATCACTTGAGATACTACATAAGGCTTCATCAAGTTTCCACCATTGATAACAGCACAAAAAGCGGTTATTGCTTGAATAGAGGTAACATTGAACCCTTGTCCAAAAGACATGGTTGCCAATTCAACTGGCCCTATAGCATCTTTGGTATATACTGCTTTTTCTGCACTTTCTTCTGCTGGTAAATCAATACCTGTCTGGGCAGAAAAACCAAAATCTTTAAAATATTTATACATAATATCCCTGCCCATTCTTTGAGAAATATATATCATGGCAGGATTACAAGATTGTGCTAATGCTCCTTGTACATCTAAGATATTATGTCCGGAACGTAAGTGACATCTCATTTCTTCCTCATACATTTCTACAACACCAGTACAATTAAAAGTATCTTGTGGTGTAATAATTCCTTCTTCTAATGCTGCTGCTACAGTAATTGGTTTAAAAATAGAACCTGGTTCAAAAGAGCTTACCGTATTAAAGTTATTCCACATATTATTTTTATAATTTATTTGGTCTTCCTCAGACATTTCTTCCCACATTGCTTGAAATTCTTCATTTTCCATAGCAGGTATTTCGTCAGGTTTATTCAAGTCAAAAGAACTAGAATCTGCCATAGCATAAATTTCGCCCGTATTTGGATTCATAACCATAATACCAACTGCTTCAGAAGGCCATTGTTCTGCAGTTCGTTTTACAATGTCTTCTGCATATTGCTGTATGGTGTAATCAATGGTTGTTACAACGGTATCTCCATCTTGCGCATTATATTCTTGTCGTACTGCAGTGTTGCTTCCATCATAGGCAATAAAAGAGCGACCTGGTACACCTGTCATATATTTATCATAATAATTTTCAAGTCCCCACTTGGAATCTCCACGCATAAAACCAATGACATGGCAAGCCAAGGATTTTAAAGGATACGTTCTTTTGGTAGTTTGGTCAAAATAAATACCAACTAAGTTTTGTGCTTCTAAATTCTCTTTGACTTCTTTATCTACATTTTTAGCTAATATTTTCCAATGGTTATCTGTATAAGGATTTCCTGTTGCTGGGTCAATCTGTACACCATGCCTTAATTCTTGATAGTCTAAATCAGGAAAAACTTCTTGTAAGGCAGCAAAAGTTTTATCTTGTGCTTTGATTCTGTCTGCTTCATCAGAATCTTTTAAGGATAATACACGAGAATCTAAAATAACATTATAAACAATGGTACTAACAGCAAATGGTTGATTATTTCTGTCAACAATCGCACCACGATTTGCTTGTACAGCAACATCATAGCGATTAACTTGTTGTTCTTTGGCTCTGTTTTCAAATTCTGCCCCTTTTACTGTTTTCCAATAATAGACACGCCCACATAATCCTGTTAGCAAAATTACAAAAGCAAAAAAAGTAAAATACAATCTCCCCTTAATCGGTGCTAATGGGATTCTTTTTCTTTTTTTCATTTCTGCATCATTCCTTTTTAAACAAACCTACAATGGTTCTCACAAGTGCGTTTTCACTATCTTTTTCTTCTGGTTTTTCTGTTTCATCTTTATAATGAATGGTATAGCTTTGTTCTGGGACATCTATGTATTGTATTTGATAAGGTTGAGGCTCTACCATGCCCAATTTTTCTGTTGCAATTTTTTTTACAGTATCTAAATCCATTTGCTCTGCAACATCAAGTGCTAAAAGAGAATTTTCGCTTTTTAATTCTGCTAACTTGTCTTTATATTTTTGGGTTTCTACCCTTTGTGCTGTTACCAATGCACTAGACCACATAAAAGCTAAGGTTCCGCAAAAAAACACACCTAAAACTAAAGCAATTTTAATGCTGTAAGCACGGTTAGCGCGTCCCTGCATTACCATTTTTTTATTTGTTTTTTTTGTTTTTGGGGGACGCTTTTGCGGACGTTCTTCTTCTAAAGGGTCTATGTTATAAGCGGCACCACCATGCGTATAGTATGCCTTTGCATTTTCGTATGTTTTTTGATAAGACTTTTGACTTTTTCTTTTGACTGCCATAAGATAACACTTCCTTTTATATTCTTTCTAAAACACGCAATTTTGCACTTCTGGAACGATGATTTTGTTCTAATTCTTGGGAAGAAGGCAAGATTGCTTTTTTTGTAATCACTTTTCCCAGTGGTTTTTTACCGCAAACACAAACCGGAAACTCTTTAGGACAAGTACAAGGATTTTGCTGCAAACGAAAAGCATTTTTTACAATACGATCCTCCAAAGAATGGAAGGTAATAATACAAAGCCTTCCACCTGTATTTAACTGTTGTGTTGCATCTACAATTGCTTTTTCTAATACCTCTAATTCTTTGTTTACTTCAATACGGATTGCTTGAAATGTTCTTTTTGCAGGATGAGGGCCTTCTTTTCTGGCACCTTTGGGAACTGCTTTTTTAATACATTCTACTAATTCTGCTGTAGTTTCGATTGTTTTTTGCTGTCTTTGTTCCACAATAAATTTTGCAATTCTTTTTGCCCAACGTTCTTCCCCATAGTTCCATATCACTTGATATAATTGTTCTTCACTGTAGGTATTGACAACATCAAAAGCAGAAAAATCATTTGTATTATCCATTCTCATGTCTAAAGGAGCATCTTTTTGATAAGAAAAACCTCTTTCTGCTTCGTCAAGCTGATGAGAAGAAACGCCAATATCTAATAAAACACCATCTACTTTTTCAATTCCTAAATTTTGCAAAATAGATTTGATATTTGCAAAATTATCATGTACAAAAGTTATTTTGTTTAAATGGTCTTTTAGAGTTTTTTTTGCAGCTTCATGGGCATATAAATCTTGGTCTATGGCAATGAGTCTGCCAGTTGTTAATTTTTGGCAAATAGCAAGAGAATGTCCACCACCACCCATAGTGCCATCTATATAAATACCATTTGGTTTGATATTCAAATTTTCAATACATTCTTCTAACAGCACAGATAAATGATGAAATTCCATAGTCTTACACTCCTAGCTGCTTTTATTCTTTTTTCCATTGTAATACAGACATTGTAAAAATACAAGAATAAACTTGTAAACGATAAACAATTTTTGACATATCCTATGAAAAAATGACAAAGAATAAAAAAATGCCTATCCTGTTTTAAGGCACAGAATAAACATTTTTTATAGAAAAGCATTTGTTGAAATGATTTTTTATTCCTTTAAAAAAGGAACACTTTGTTGTAGCATATTTAAGATAACTGCTAATTGATTGTTGGTGCAATGGCTCAATAATTCATTAATTTCCTGTAAATAAATATTATTTTCTTTAGTTTTCTTTTCCAGCATATTAGGAACAGAGATAATATCATTTGCTGTGATATCGAAATATTCTATTAAGTCAACTAATTTATCTAAGCTGAATCTTCTTTCTCCCCTTTCGCATTGTCCTAAATAATTTGTATCGGTTCCCATAACTTCTGCTAATTTTTCTAGTGTTAATCCTTTTAATTTTCGATATTTTCTGATATTTTTTCCTATCTCAAAAGATAACTCATCCATACATCATCAACCTTTTTTTCATTTTATTTTGTATTAATTGTATATTATATGAAGAAAAGGGACGAGTTACGCATTGCTTGTAGTATCAAAGCAATTTGCACTATAAAAAATGTTGACAATAGCTATATGCTTGTTCTATAATAACAAATAGTGATGTTCTTCTATAAAAAATAAAGAAAAAAAATAAAAATTGCCTGCTTACTCTTTTTTAGAATAAAAAAATAAGAGGCAAAGAAAAGGATAAAAATTATTTTTCTTTAATTTCTAAAAGTTCGCTCAAGGAACATTGAAAATAATCACTTAATTTTATGATTAAATTTGTATCAATACGTTGAAAATCATCACGACAATATTTGTTAAAATTGCCGCGCTGTAAATTTAGGTCTTTACATATTTTAGTTTTGGATATATTTTTCTCTTGAAGTAATTCCATTACTCTAAGATGAATATATTTCATATGGATACCCCCTGCTTGTTTATTGTTATGTATAGTTTATACAAATACTCTAAAAAAAAACAACTGTACATATTGACACTGTATAAATATATAGTATATACTTATTCAGTATATAGATATATTTTTTTTTTGGAAGGGAGGGTAGTTACTGTAATTTATAAAGAAGGGGAATTTCCAAAACATATTTTTTTTAACTTTTTAAGGAGGAAGTACAAGATGAAGAAAAAACAAGCAATCGCATTTTTATTATCAACAACTATGGCAGTCGGTGGAGCCGTACAGGCTTTTGCTGCTGCCAGCGACATCAATGGACATTGGGCAGAAGCAACTATTGCAAAATGGCAATCCGTAGGTAAAATTGGTGGCTATGAAGATGGTACTTTTAAACCAGACAAAACCATTACAAGAGCTGAATTTGTTCGTCTCTTAAATACTGCAACTGCTACTTCTTTTACATCTAGTGCAAATATTAGTTTTAGCGATGTCAAAGAAAGCGACTGGTTCTTTGCAGATGTTGCAAAAGCTGTTGGTAGCAAAATTACAAGCGGTTTTGAAGATGGTACATTCCGTCCAAGTGAAACCGTAACAAGAGCACAGGCTGCTGTGTTTATTTGCAATGCAAAAGGTCTTGCTCCAAATGAATCCGCAGCAAATACTTTTGCTGATGCTACACAAATTCCAGCTTGGGCCAAAGGTGCTGTTGGCGCAGTCGTAACTGCTGGCTATATGTCTGGCTATCCTGATGGCAGCTTTGGTGCTGGCAAAGGTATGACAAGAGCAGAAGCAGTTTCTACTTTAGATAGATTCTCTGGTACAACTACAACACCTGCTCCTGATAATCAGGGTGTTTCTACTCCAGATGTACAGGACAAAGAAGATACTACCATTGCAGAAGCACCAGCACAAGAAGGTAACATGGTTTGGAGAAGCGGCGGTGGCGGCGGAAGCTCCAGAGGTTCTTCCAGCTCTAATGGTGGTTCTTCCAGTTCTGACAAAGATGACAACGATATTGTAACAAAAGATACTACAATTAGTAATCAAAGAGATGCTGATAAATTAAAAGGTAAAACCGTTTTTGGTGATGTTACCATTAATTTGAACAGTGATTTGGATTTAGAAAATGTAAAATTTAAAGGCGACGTTAAAGTGAATTCTGGCACTGTTGCCGCAGCTTACATAGGTGATGATACCGCTGTTGCTGCTGCTAGCAGCTTTAAATGGACGATTACTTTAGTGGGTACTACTTCTTTTGATGGCAACGTTACTGTTACAAGCGAAAGCACAAGTGCTCCTTTGGTTGAAATCGTGACAAGAACTAGAAAATCTATCAACAGCTTTATTGCTAGAGCAGCTGCAAGAATCGTTGGTTTCGATACAGTAAAAGTGCAGGCAAGTGCTCCTGTTAAAGTGGCTAACGGTAAAGTGGAAAACATAACTGCTGAAAAAGATGCAGAAATCGTGTTGGAAAAAGATGCAGCTATTGCAAAAGTTGAAGTTGCTGGTGACGCGAAAGTAACTGTAGAAGATGGCGCAGAAGTAAAAACAGTTGCAGTTAGCGGCAATGCAAACGCAGAAATTGCTTTGGAAGGCTCTGCAAAAGTGGCTGAAGTTGCCATCAGTGGCAGCGCAAACGCAGACGTAAAAGTGGAAGGCTCTGCAAACGTAGGTAGCATGAAATTGGAAGGCTCTGCAACTGCACAAGTAGATGTGGCAAAAGATGCAACCGTTGATAAAATTACTTCTACCTCCAGCGGAAAAACAGAAATTGCAGGCGCAGGTACCGTTTCTAAAGTGGAAGCAACAGACAAAACAACAATAGATACCAGCAAAGCTGACAAAGATATTGTGGTTGAGGAAATTGGCGGAACAACAGAAGAAAAACCAGAAGCTGTTTTGGCAACAGGTATTGAAATCACAACAGAGGATGGAAAAGGTGAAAAAGATGCAACAATAGTAAAGAAGAAAGGAGCGACTTTAAAATTGAAAGCAAAGGTAACACCAGAAAATGCAAGCCAAACAGTAAAATGGAGTATTAAAACAGGCGGTAGCATGGCTGAAATTGATGGAAATGGTATCTTAAAAATAAAAGATGCTACACAAACAGGTTTATCAATTACTGTAACTGCAACTGCACAAGATGGCTCTGATATTTCAAGTGATTTCACAGTACAAGTAGTAAAAGATGAAGAACCACCAGTAACAGATAAAGTAGTAGAATCTGTTACTGTAAAAACACAGCCTACAAAATTGAGCTACAGTGCAGGTGAAAAACTTGATTTGACTGGCTTAGTGATTGCTGTAACTTATGAAGGTGAAACTACAGCAACAGATATAGCATTTGCTGATTTTGCAACAAACAAGGTTACAACAAGCCCTGAAAATGGTGCAGTTTTGACAAGTGCTAATACTGGTAAACCTGTTGTTATTACAGTAGGCGGAAAAACTGCTAATACAGAGAACTTAACTGTAGCTGCTGCTGAAACACCTGCAGCAAAATTAGCGGTTGATAAAGCATTAGTTCAAGAAGGAACATATGAAATTCCTGTTGCAAATCAAAGCGACCAAGAAGCAAAAACAGCTTGGGTACAATCTGCCGTAAATGAGGTATTAAAAGCTGGAGAAGGCTCAAAGGCTGCAGTAACATTTGAAAATGGAAAATATATGGTTACTTTGTCCATAGGAGCTGATAAGATTGATGCATTTGAAATTACTGTAACAGAAGCAACACCAACAGAAGATATAGAAAGTACAGCAACTATAGCTTCTGGAACAAAAATAACAGCTGGAACTGCAAGCCAAACATTTGATATTT
>CAJUKL010000002.1:19588-58764 GCA_910587195.1 uncultured Clostridia bacterium
CAAGGGTGTAACTGTAACCATTGGTTCTGATAAGACTCTTACTGTTGAATCTAAAACACCAACAGACAATATAGCAAGTACAGCAACCATAGCTTCTGGAACAAAAATAACAGCTGGAACTGCAAGCCAAACATTTGATATTTCTTTAAGTGGAGATTTATCAACTGCAGCACCAGCTTCTGGAACGGCAAAAGCAACTGTTGTATTTGCCCCAGCTTCTGGAGAAGATATAACGATAGAAAATGCGGACGTTACATTAGCTGCAACAGACAGCAAAGTTACTGTTTCAACAGCAGAAGATACATTTGCTACAAATGGAACATATACATTAAAAACAGTTACAATTACAGGAACTGCAGCAGGCAAGGGTGTAACTGTAACCATTGGTTCTGATAAGACTCTTACTGTTGAATCTAAACCAAACAACAACACTGGCAATACACAAGGAACAGAGAACAGTGGTTCTCAAACAACACCAAAAGCATAATTTTTTAACATTTGAAACATTTTTAATCGGTCGAAATAACCAAACCAAATTGCATATTACAGTCTTTTAAAAATAGATTAGCTTGATATTTTTTCATTTTTTAAAGGGGTGCGTCTTTAGCTGGGACGCATCCCATTTTTGTTTTTTTTGCTCTAGCTATTTTTCCAGTTTGTGTTATAATTTGTTTTAGAAAGGCAGGTTGTTTTTATGAGAGTTGTTGTTGTGGGAGAAGGGAAAGTGGGTAGTACCATTGTCAAACAGTTATCCACAGAAGGACATGACGTTGTCATTATCGATAACGACCCCGTTATTTTAAAAAATGCGAGTAATACTATGGATGTTTTTTGCGTGGAGGGCAACGGCGCAAGCTATGCTGTGCAGGAAAGAGCAGAGGTTGGGCGTGCCGATTTGCTCATTGCTGCTACCTCCGCAGACGAGGTCAATATGTTGTGCTGCCTCATTGGAAAAAAACAGGGTGTCAAACATACCATTGCTCGTGTGCGCAATCCAGAGTATTTTTTCCAGATGGATGTTATCAAGGATGAACTTGGCTTAAGTATGACGGTGAATCCAGAATTGCAGGCGGCTGACGAAATCGCTCGCCTTTTAAAATTTCCTTCTGCCCTTAAAATTGAAACCTTCGCAAAAGGTCGTGTCGAATTGGTCGAATATAAAATTGCAGAAAATAGCCCTCTGGATGGTATGCCCCTTTTTGCACTTTATAAAGAATATCAAGTGAAAGTGCTGGTTTGCGCCGTCCAAAGAGGTGACGAGGTCTATATCCCCGCTGGCAACTTTGTTCTCAAAGCGGGCGATAAAATTAATTTGACTGCTTCCCGTGATGAAATCGTGCGCTTTTTCCGTGCCATTGGCATCTTTACCAATAAAATTAAACGTGTTCTTATGATTGGTGGCGGTCGCATTGCTTATTATTTGGCAAAACAGTTGGTCAATACATATATGAAAGTCAAAATTATTGAAAAAGATTTTAAACGTTGCGAATATCTTTGTGAACAGTTCCCGGAAGCAGTGATTATTCACGGCGATGGTACCGACAGAGAACTTTTAAGCGAGGAGGGTCTGGAAAAAACAGACGCGCTTGTTATGCTGACTGGTATGGACGAGGAAAATATTATTGTTTCTATGCTCGCAAAGGCTTGTAAAGTTTCGAAGGCAATCGCAAAAGTCAATCGTATCTCTTTCCCCGAAATTTTAAATGCTTTAGATGTGGATAGCTTTATCGCTCCAAAAAGTATTGCCGCAAATAATATTGTACGATATGTCCGGGCTATGCAAAATTCCATGGGCAGTAACGTCGAAACACTCCATATGCTCATTAATGACCAAGTGGAAGCTCTGGAATTTCGTGTTAGAAAAGGCGGTGAGTTTATTGGGATTCCTCTCAAAGACCTCAAAACCAAAAAGGGTATCCTAATTGCTACTATTGTCAGACAAGGTAAAATTATTATTCCTGGCGGAAATGATACCATTGAAGTTGGTGATGGTGTTATTGTTGTGACGACAAATCAACATTTGTCGGATTTGAAAGATATTTTACAGCATACGAGGTAAATTTTTATGAATTACTATATGATTATGTATATACTCGGAAATTTGATGAAAGTAGAAGGTTGTTTGATGGTTGTGCCTGCTTTGATTGCTATTGCTAAAAAAGAAGCAGACCCTATGCATGGCTTTTTTACTACTATCATCATGCTTTGGATACTTGGCACTATTTTGACAGGATTGAAATTTAAAAATAAAGATATTTATGCAAGAGAAGGCTTTGTGGTTACTGCGCTCTCTTGGATTGTGTTGTCCTTTTTTGGTGCTATGCCCTTTTATTTTTCTGGAACAATTCCTTCCTTTGTAGATAGCTTTTTTGAAACTGTATCCGGCTTTACAACAACTGGTGCGACTATTTTAAACCAAATAGAAGGACTGCCATTATCCATTTTGTTTTGGAGAAGTTTTACGCATTGGATAGGTGGTATGGGTGTGCTTGTGTTCTTACTTGCCATTATTCCTATGGGCGGCGACCGTTCTATGTATATTATGAAGGCAGAAGCACCTGGCCCATTGGTTGGAAAATTAGTGCCAAAAGTAAAATCTACTGCAAAATTGCTTTATCTGATTTATATTTTTTTGACGATTGCAGAAATGTTATTTTTATTGGCAGCAGGCATGCCCCTTTTTGATAGTATTTTATCTGCTTTTTCGACAGCAGGAACAGGCGGATATAGTATTAAAAATGCAAGTATTGCCGCATATGATAGCGCAGTAATAGAATATATTATTGCTGTTTTTATGATGATATTTGGCATTAACTTTAATTTGTTTTATTTGCTGATGATAAAGGATTTTGCAGATATTTTTAAAAATGAAGAACTAAAATATTATTTAGGTATTATAGCTGGCGCAACTGCACTTATTACGCTTAATATCGTGGGGATGTATGAGAGTATAGAAGCAGCATTCCGCGATGCCTTTTTTCAAGTGACTTCTTTAATTACAACAACAGGCTTTATTACGGCAAATTATGAATTATGGCCGGAATTTTCCAAAACAATGTTAATTGTCATTCTTATGATTGGTGCTTGTGGTGGCTCTACAGGAGGCGGCTTAAAAGTGTCACGTCTTGTTATTTTATTAAAAATGATTACGCAAGAGTTAAAAAGAATGGTACACCCTCGTTCTGTCAATATTATTAAACTAGATGGTATGAAAATAGAACAGGAAACAGTGGACAGCGTAACAAGTTTTTTTGTTATTTATGTCTTTTTAATATTTGGTAGTTTTATTATTATTTCAGTGGATAATTTTGGATTTACAACTTCTTTGACCGCAGTTATGACTTGTGTGGGGAATGTGGGCCCTGGATTGGGCGGTGTTGGTCCTGTGGAAAATTTTGCACTTTTTTCACCTTTTGTAAAATTGGTTTTGTGTATGGATATGCTTTTGGGTAGGTTGGAAATCTTCCCTCTTGTCATGTTGTTTTCTCCTGCTGTTTGGAAAAAAGGTTTTATGTAAAATGTAAGAATCTCTATCAAAAAAATTAATATTTTTGTTGTACACTAAAACAGTATCCTAAAGAATTTGGAAAAAATATTTTTTTGAAGTGATTTGAGGCATTGTGTCGTATTAATTTATATTAATAAATTTGACTTTATAAAGGAAAAATTATTTTTTCTTTATCACATAACAAAACAATGAGAAAGGGAGAAAGGCATGAAAGAAAAAATCGCATCACACAAAAAGGGAATTGCAATCATTATTATTCTTTGTTTGGTTGCAGGAGGAATCTATTATAAAAAGAAAAGTACACCACCCGTAGAAGTTGGTACAATGGTAATAACTACACCAATTACAAAAGGCGATATTCAAGAAACGATTGCATTACGGGCACCTTTAGAGGGGACGGAAAGTGCAGAAATTGTTTCAAGATTACATTATGAAGTATTGCAACTCAATGCAAAAGAGGGTGACAGGGTAAAAAGAGGTCAGGTTCTTGCTGTCTTAGATTCTGATACCTTAAAGCAGGAAATTAAAAGAGCAGAAGACCAATTAGCATTGGCAAAAGTAGAAAGTCAAGAAACCAGTTCCCGTAGTGCGCAAAATGTAGCACTAGCAAAGGCACAGTTGGAAGAAAAACTAAAAGACCAACAAACAGCCTATGAAAAAGCAGTATTAGAAAGAGATGAAATCAAACGAAAATATGATAATATTAAAACTTTAGTAGATGCAGGTGTAGAAACAGAAGAATCTTTAAAAGAAATACAAAATACATATGATTCGGCACAACAAGCAGTAGATAGCTATACGGTGGAAAATGGAAAAGTGATTGCCACTGATGCAGATTTAAAAAACATTGAAAATTCTGCGGATGCTTCTTCCGCATCTCGTGCAAAAAATATTGCTATGCTACAAACAGAATTAAATAATAAACGAAAAGATTTAGAAGAATGTCAAATTACAAGTCCGATTGATGGCACTATTACCAGAGTAAATATCAAAATGGGACGGTTTGCAGATGATACAGATGATGATAAACCTATGTTTGTGGTAGAAAATATTGACCAGATGGAAATGGAAATTTTAGTCAGTGAATATGACATTGGAAAAATACAAGTTGGACAAACAGCTACCATTAGTGCTGATATTTTACAAGATGAAACAGTAGAAGGTGTTGTGGATAGAATTTCCCCCACAGGAGAAGAAAAAGCTGGTTCTACAGAAAGAGTAATTCCTACTACAGTGCGTATTACAGGTGATGCAAAAGGTTTAATCGCTGGTATCAATGCCAAAGCAGAAATTTTGGTTGCAGAAAGCAAAGATATATTGTTATTGCCTTTGGAATGTTTAAGAGAAGAAGTAGATGGCAGTGTTTCTGTTTTAAGAGTGAATAGTGAAAATAAAATAGAAGTTATTCCAGTAATCACGGGAGTGGAAAATGATATTAATGTAGAAGTAAGTAGTGAGATACTCCAAGAGGGAGATAATATTGTAATTTCTCCAACATCAGATTTAGTAGAGGGAACACTTGTTACAACAGCACCAGAAATGAACAATATGGAAAATCAAGAACAAAATAATGATACAGAAGATGAAGATGTAGAAGATGCTACAGAAGATGAAAATATAGAAAATGACACAGAAGATAATAGCGAAAATGATACCGAAAACCAAGAAACAGATAATGCCGAAATCGACAGCATAGAATAAGGCAGGTGTATGGCATGAATGAAATTATTAAAATAGAGAATTTAGAAAAGATATACGATACAGGTGCAATACAGGTGCATGCACTGAAAAAAATCAATTTATTGATTGAACAGGGCGAATATGTTGCAATTATGGGTCAATCTGGTTCCGGAAAGTCGACCTTAATGAATATATTAGGTTGTCTGGATAGACCAACTGGAGGACATTATTATTTAGATGGCATTGATGTTGGAAAATTATCAGAAAATAAGTTATCAGCAGTAAGAAATAAAAAAATAGGCTTTGTATTTCAGTCTTTCCATTTGATTCCAAGAACATCAGCCATGAAAAATGTAGAATTGCCTATGATATATGGTAAAATCGCAACTAGAAAAAGACACCAACGAGCAAAGGAATTGTTATGTAAAGTTGGGCTGGAAAAAAGATTGAATCATTTGCCACAAGAGCTATCAGGTGGACAAAGGCAAAGAGTTGCGATTGCAAGGGCATTGGCAAATGACCCACCGATTATATTAGCTGATGAACCAACAGGAAATTTAGATACTGCTTCTTCTGTAGAAATTATGGAATTATTTACAGAACTAAATAAAGAGGGTGTTACTGTGATTGTGGTTACACATGAGGATGATATTGCCGAATTTACAAATCGAGTCATACGCTTTCGAGATGGGCAAATTATGAGCGATGTAAGAAAGGAGAATCCATAATGCTTTTGTGGGAAAATATGAAACTAGCACTAACAGCAATTCGTGTCAATAAAATGCGTTCTTTTTTGACAATGCTGGGCATGATTATAGGTATTAGCTCCGTTATCGCCATTGTGTCCATTGGTGACACCATGAGAAGTATGTTTGCAAAAGAATATGAAGAAATTGGATTAAATAGGGTTAGATGTTATGTTATGAAATTTGATGGTTATTATTATTACAGTGAAAATTTTACGGCTGACCAGTTTAATGAAGTTGCTTCTGTATTTTCTGATGAAATTGAATATATTTCTGCAAATGAAGGTGGTACAATTACAGGTATCAATGGCAGAAAAAATTATGAAATTGTATCTACAGGAGTAAGAGGCGGATATGAAAAGGTACAGAAAGTAAATATTATTGCTGGCAGAATGATAAATAACAAGGATTATGAAGGCAAAAAAAATAATATTGTATTGGAAGAAGCAACAGCAATAGAATTATTTGGCACAGCGGATGTCGTTGGAAAAACAATGAAAGTAAAATATACACAAGGTGGTTCTGGTACATTTGTAGATGATTTTAATATTGTAGGTGTTTATCGGAATAGTCAATCTGTACTGATGAAATTAATAGGAGGTACAGATAATACAAGGGGACTTGCTTATGTACCAGAAAGTATTGTATTTGATATAAATGTAAATGGCGTTTGGATGATTGATATGTTTGTATCTGAAAATGCTCCTGCAACCTTTCAAACAAAATTTACGAATTATATTGCAAGAATGACAAATGCTAAACCAGAAGATGTTAGATATTCTTCTGCAAGGGATGCTATGGGAGAAATGGATAGTATTTTAGGAACGCTTTCGATTGCAGTTGGTGCGATTGCAGCAATTTCGCTTGTGGTAGGTGGTATTGGTATTATGAATATTATGCTGGTATCTGTTACAGAAAGAACAAGAGAAATTGGTATCAGAAAGGCACTAGGGGCAAGAACGGGAGATGTTTTGACACAATTTTTAATTGAGTCTGCTGTTATTTCTCTAGTAGGTGGCATTATTGGTGCAAGTTTAGGTGCAGGAGTTGTAATTGCAGGTGGCATTGCCTTGAAAGTTGAGGTTGTTGTAAAGCCTTCTGTTATGTTAATGGCTTTTGCATTTTCAGCACTAGTTGGCATTTTTTTTGGGCTATATCCTGCAAGAAAGGCAGCAAAATCCGACCCAATTACTGCATTACGCTACGAATAACTTACTTTCTTGAAAGAAAGTAAGCAAAGAACTTTTGCGCGAAACTTCGTTTCGCTGCCGTATGTTGGAGTTGAGTAGTTATTGTGGTTAAACTACAACAGAGCCCCAGAGGTTAAAAATGAGAATCTGTTTCGTATGCAAAAGATAAAGTTTTTGGTCAAGCTTTTTTCAAAAAGCTTCAGCTTGTTAAAAAAGTCAGCCTTATGGCTGACTTTTTTGACAAGCTGACCTTGAGAGTATTGCTCTCAAGGTTTTTTAATTATTTTTTATTCTTTGCTTTTTTTGCCATTTCAATATTAACTTTTTTATTTTTAATTTTTGTATTTTTCATACCATGAATAATATCCTTTACATATTCAGAAGGAACATCAATAAAAGCATAATCATCAAATAAATCAATAGAGCCTAGCACTTTACCAGAAACACCAGTTTCTCCAGCAATCGCTCCTACAATATCTTTAATTCTTATTTTATTTTTTTTGCCCGCATTTAAAAATAGTCGTACCATTTTTTCCCCGCCATAAATTTCAGTACCACCTAAATTAATATCATCTATGGCATCAATACTATCCACACTGACATCAGATAAGTTATGTTTTAATAGTGCTGCCGCAATATCAATCGCTGCATAATCTTCTTGCATTAATTTTTCCACCAAGTTAATGTACTTTGTCAAATGTCCTTCTTCCATAATGGATTTTACTTTTTCCAAAAAAAGATTTGTTTTCATTTCTTCCACATCACTCAAGGTAGGCAATTTTTGCTGTACAATTTTTGTTTTGGTATATCTCATAATGTCACGGAGTTTATAAATTTCTTTTCCAACACAAAATGTAAATGCTTTTCCGGTTCTGCCTGCACGTCCAGTCCTACCAATACGATGTACATAATATTCTTCATCTTGCGGAACATCATAATTAAACACCACATCAATATCATCAATATCAATTCCTCTTGCAGCAACATCTGTTGCGACCAATATTTCAATGGTGCCATTTCTAAATTTTTGCATGACTTTATCTCTTTGCACCTGTTTTAAATCTCCATGCAATCCTTCTGCAAAATATCCTCTCCCCTGTAAAAGTTCTACAACTTCATCTACACGCTTTTTTGTATTACAAAAAACAAGTGCCAATTTAGGGTCATAAACATCAATAATACGAGAAAGTGCGTCTAATTTTGTTCTTTCTTTTACATCAAAATAAATTTGTTCAATATTTGGTACAGTAAGCTCTTTTCTAACGACTTTTATAAATTCTGGTTCTTTTAAAAAACGTTTGCTTAAAGAAAGTATTTCTGGAGAAAGTGTAGCAGAAAACATTACTGTTTGATGTTCCTCTGGTACTTTGATTAAAATTGTTTCGATGTCCTCCCGAAAGCCCATGTCAAGCATTTCATCTGCTTCATCTAATACCATCATTTTTACTGTTTCCATTTTTAAGGTACGACGACGCATATGGTCCATTACACGCCCTGGTGTACCAATAATAACCTGTGCACCCTTCTTTAAAGCTGCAATTTGTCTATCAATGGGCTGTCCACCATAAATAGGTAATACCCGAATATTTTCTGTATATTTGAGTAATTTCCGAAATTCTTCACTTACTTGTATGGCAAGCTCACGAGTAGGACAAAGAATCACTGCTTGTAATTTTTTATTTTCTGCATCAATTTGTTCCAAGCAGGGAATCCCAAAAGCAGCCGTTTTTCCGGTACCTGTTTGAGATTGTCCAATTACATCTCGCCCTGCCATAATAATAGAAATTGCTTGTGACTGTATTGGTGTAGCTTCTTCAAAACCCATATCCAGTACCGCACGACAAATTTCTGGAGATAGGTTCATGTTTTCAAATTTTAGATTTTCCATTCTTAATTGTTCCTTTCTTTACACAAAAAAGTGAATGATTCCGCTTCTATTTCAACTGATGTCTGAAAAAAAGACACTAGTTAATAATATAGCATGAAACTCTACAAAAATCAAACACTTTCACGCTTTCTTGAAAGAAAGCTTAGCAAAGAACTTTATGCGAAACTTTGTTTCGCTGCTGTGTGTTGGAGTGGAATAGTTATTTTAGATGAATGACAACAGAGCACCATCAATTAAAATTTAGAATTTGTACTATGTGTAGAAGATAAAGTTTTTGGTCAAGCTTTTTTCAAAAAGCTTGCGGGTTTGGGCAGCGTCTGATAATCATTTTAAACAAAAGATTAATAATGATAAATTTTTCTTTTTGTTGCAAAAAAATAAAGACTGACAAATAATGCTAATAACTCTGCTACAATAATTGCTGCCCATATCCCATTTAGCCCAATAAAAAATGGTAATATGAGCACAGAACCAAGTTGAAATATTAATGTTCTAGCAAAGGAAATAACAGCAGAGATAACTCCATTATTTAATGCAGTAAAAAATCCAGAACTAAAGATATTAAAGCCTGCTATCATAAAAGAAACAGCATAGATTCTAAAGCCATTATAAGTAAGGGCAAGCAATTCTTTATCATAGCCTACAAAAATGCTCGCCAAAGGCATAGAAAGCACTTCTGCTAAAATAGTCAGTAAAACACTAAAAATTGTTGTTAGTTTTAAACTTTTTTGAAATAAATTTTTTAGTTCGTTATGATTTGCTGCTCCATAATGGTAACCAATAATCGGTGCACTTCCTATGGAATAGCCAATAAATAAAGCTGTAAATATAAAATTTACATACATAATAACTCCATAAGCAGAAATTCCATTTTCTCCTGCCAATTTCATCAACTGATAATTGTAAAGAATATTGACAAGTGATGCAGAAAGATTTGTCATCATTTCAGAAGAACCATTGGTACATGTTTTCCATATGATACTTATATTCCATTGAAACTTTGCAAAGCGAAGCAGGCTATTATTTTTTCTGGAAAAATAAAACAACGGAACAACACCACCAACCACTTCTCCTAACATAGTTGCTAATGCTGCACCAACAAGCCCCCACTGGAATATAACAATAAAAACAAAGTCTAGTATCATGTTTGTTAATCCTGCGGCAACTGATATTTTTAAGCTAAGAGCAGGTTTTTCTGCCACAATAAAAAAACTTTGAAAAGTAGTTTGCAACATAAAAGCAGTCATAGAAATTAATATAATTCTTCCATAAGTTACACAATATTCTATTAAAATGCCTTTTGCACCTAACAATAAAATAATCGGACGTAAAAACAACAAACCTAGCACTGTTACAATAATTCCTAAAATTACAGTTAGACAAATTAGCATAGTAAAATATTCATTTGCTTTTTGTTTTTTTCCTTCTCCTAAAGTTTTGGCTACAATGGCACTTCCGCCGGTACCTATCATAAATCCTATGGTTACAATTCCCATAAAAAAAGGCATAATCAAATTGACGGCAGCAAAATGTGTTTTTCCTACAAAGTTAGAAACAAATAAACCATCTACTACTCCATAAATAGAAGTACATATCATCATAAGAATAGAAGGTAAAACGAATTTTAGCAAGTTATTATAATTAAAATGGTCTGATAATTGTATTCTCATAAAAATTCTCCTATTTCCTTTAAATTTTGCTTAAAATAGTGTAAATATTTTTTGTTTAACTCTAAAAGAACATCGCCTTCCTGTTCTGTCATTTTTTCAAAGATATTTTTTTCTAATTCTAAGATAGGCGCGATATTTTGTTTTACAAATTCCTCTCCTTTTGGTGTCAAATAAATATGCTTGTCATTTTCCTTTTTTAAAAGATAGCCTTCTTGTTCTAATTTTTTCATACAAGAATGAATGGTCTGCTTGCTCATATAAAACAAATCACAAATATCTTTTTGAAAGCAGCTACCTCCCATTTCATAAATAGTATAAAAAATAGAAAATGCACTATTAGACAGCTTTAATTTTACTGCAATCTCATGGTACAATCCGCTTACTTGTCTATGAATGTCATTAAATTCTTTTAATTTTTGTTCTTTGTTCATTTTCATTCTCCCTTCAGTCCGATTTCATACTTATTGTAGTATGAAATCGGACTTTTGTCAATAAAAAAACTGAGAAAAATTTTTCTCAGTTTTTTCTATAAAAATTTTAGGCATAGACATCTACATTTTTTCCTAAGTCTTTTTCTGGTTTTTGTTTTTCATTTTTTTCAATTTTTTCAGCTTCTTTTGTCTGTTGGCTTTTCATTTCCTGTATTTGCCTTTGTATTTTTTCGATTTGCTTTTTTATTTTTTCTTCTTTTTTCTTATCTTTTGCTTGGATTGCTTTTTGTTTTTCTGTTTCCAACTGCTGTAGTTTTTGTTCCAAGGATTTGACATCATCTTTACTGCTGCCACTTGGCATACTAGGAACAAATTGATTAATATTGTTAATATTCATACCATCACCTCTTATTCCTAGTATAAATAATGTATTTTAAATTGCAATTAAAATGTTATGAAATGCCTTTTTATTGTTGTGAAAAGAAAAAAAGCATATCCAAGCAATACATTCCATTTTTTAATTCTACTTGCATTGTTCCGCCATATTTTTTACAAACCATATCAATATTTTGCAAACCAATTCCCCATTCAGGCACCTGTTTTATTTCTTTCCGACAATTATTTTTCACGGACAATACATAAAAATTTTCCTTGCTTTGCCCTTTTACACAAATATATTTTTCATTTATCTCATCACTTTCTGCAATCGCATTATCCAATGCATTACAAAGAACAATACACCAATCAATTTCTTTTATCTTTTCTGTAACTTTTAATTTACAATCTATTGATATATTTTTTTGTGCTGCCACAGAAAATTTACTATTTAATAAAGCATCTACTATAACATTTCCTGTTTGTATCTCAAAAGATAAATCATCAGAAATTTTTTGTAAATCATATAAATAGGCATATGCTTTTTGTGTATGATTTTCTTTTAATAGTTCTGATAAAACAGCAAAATGATTTTTAATATCATGGCGAAAAGAACGCGTTTTTTCATATCTTATCTGTGCTTCCTGCATATAAATTTTTTGCAAATGATATTGTTGCTTTAATAATTGTATGGTTTGCTCTGCACAAGCTGATTTTTTTATATTTTGATAAGCCATAAGAGAAGTAAAAAAGCACACCAACGCAAATAATTGCAATAATAATATACTGGTATGATTAATGACTGGAAATATAATGCCTGCTTTATCGTCCCATATAGTTGTATTGCCATAAATTTGATTACTAATAATCCTTTCAACCATAGCAATAAAAAAAACGGGCATCATAAAAAAAATTCCTCCTATTGTTATGTTTTTATCAAAATATTTTAACAGTAAAAGTAAAAGGCAAAACGTTAAAATTAACACCACGCCTATGTGGATAATATCTGCATATTGTAAAGCAGAAATTTTAGGAGAATGGCAAAGCAGCCAAAACAAAACAAGTTGCACAAAACCATTACAAATACTATAAATAGAATGTATTAATGCAGCTACCATAAATTTTTTTAAAAACATTCCCTTTCCATACAAAGATAATACTAAAATCTCCAATATCAGCCAATAAAAACCATTGTTTGTATGCATTTCTATCTGAAGCAATAAGCTAAAACAAAAAATATAACAAAAACAATGTTTCCACCGAAAAGCTAGATTACAATAACGGCAAAAAAACAAAAACATTACTAAGGGTATTATAATAAAATAAATGATATTGCATAGCAAAACATACATTATATTTCTCTCCCTTTGATGTAATATAACATTTTTTCTATAAACTCTTTTTGTTGCAAGCGAGATACAGGAACTTTTTCCCCATTTTGCATGGTTATAATGGGAGATTCATATTTTTTGATATAATCCATATTTACAATATAACTCCTATGACATTTTAAAAAACGCTTATCTAATTGTTTTTGAATTTCCTGCAATTTTCCATAATATTCTATTACATCATGTTGAAGATGAAGATATAATTTTCGATTCATTACTTCACAATAATAAATTTCCTCTAGTTTGATGGTTTGATAACAATTTTTATTTTGTATTAAAATTCCTTTATTTTCCTTTTGATAGTGTTTGATTGCTCTTTTTAAAGCATTTTCTAAACGTTTTTGCTCAATGGGCTTATAAATATAATCTAATGCTTCTACTTCAAAAGCATATAAAACATATTCTTTTAAAATAGTAATAAAAATCAACTCACATTTTTCTGATTGTGCTCTTATTTTTTGTGCAAGTGCAATGCCATCTAAATGTGGCATTTGAATATCTAACAACATTAAATCATAGCATAAAGGAGTATTTAATAAATCTAAAGCATCTGTATAGCAAGTAATGCTAAAAAGAATCTCCCATTGTGTCAGTATTTCTGATACTTTTTTTTGCAAATATTCACACATTATTTTTTCGTCATCACAAATTGCAATTTTATACATTTTTTTCACCACAAAACAAGTCATAATAAAATAAATATTGTTGGATAACACCTTGATAACCTTCATAGACAGAAAAGGGAAAACCATTACTATACTGTTTTTCTAATATTTTTTTGATATGGGTATCAATGGGAAATGCTTCCAAATGATGTAGCCCAAACAAACAAATACAATCTGCAACTTTTTCCCCTACACCATATAAGCTTAGTAATTCCTTTTTTGCTTCATTATAACGCATTTGTTGTATTTTTTCTATTTTTTGTGTTTGTAATAAACTTTTTGTGGTTTGTATCACATATTTTCCACGATAACCAAGATTACAATTTTTCAATTCTTGTTCTGTTGCCTGTGACAAGGCTTCTATACTAGGAAAGGTATAATAAACAACACCATTTTCCTTTCCTTTTTCACCATAAGTTTGACAAAGTAGTTCTATAATCTTTTTAATTCTTTTAATATTATTTTGCTGGGAAATCAAAAAAGAAATTATCATTTCCCAACAATCTTGTTTTAAAATTCGTATTCCTTTTCCAAACGCTACAGCTTTTGTTAAATATTCATCTGTATGTGGAACGGCATTGACAAATTTTTTATAATCTGTGCCTAAATCAAAATAAGGATACCATATCTTTTCATAATCCTCCTTACTGCAATAAAATATTACATTTTCGCCATGTTGCTCAATTTCTAAATATTTTCCAAAAGCAATCACATTATATTTATTTTTTTCTAATGCATTACAACGAAAACATTGTCCGGAATGTGCTATTTTTTCTATCGAAAAATCATGTAAAATTGTTTTTATCATCATAACTTCCTCCTTATCTCCCTCTATTTTATAGGAAATAACAAAAACTCTCAACATTTATGTTTTTATGATTTTTTTCATTATAATTTAATTGTGTTTTTTGGGATAATATTCTATAATGATAATGCAAGGATACAGATGAGGAGGATACGAAGGAATATGAAACATCTTCAAAAACTATTGTTTGTAATAGCAATCTTATGCAGTATATGGACAATTCCAGCGTTTGCTTATACTATGCCAGAAACCGTACATATTGGATTGTCCAATATTGGAAGTGCTATTACGCTTTCTAACAAAACAATTACCATAGGAGCAGAAGAAAATGGAGTTTATATCAGTGGTGGCATTTTACAATCGGACAAAGGATTTACCTTTGCAGCCGGAAGTGGAACCTATGGCGCAATTACACAATATTATGACAGTTATGAAGCAGCAAAACAACAAGCCAATACTATAAAAAATGCGTTACCTGCTTATACAGGTGGCGGAAAATGGCAATTATATGTTTCTGGCATGACAGGCGACCAACTTAGACAAAAAACTGGTTTACCTACAGAAAATGTCGCTTCTGTATCAAATATGATATTGATACAATCCAATGGAAAAACGATTGCATTAACCAATCTTATTACTCCACAATTTGGTGCTGCAAACAGTGATGACAGTATTATTACCATTAACAACAAACAATATCGGGGAAAAATACAGCCTACCCGTGTCAAAGGAGGTAATATTGTTCCTGTCAATGCTGTATCTATTGAAGATTATCTTTATGGGGTAATTCCTTGTGAAATGTCCCCAAGCTATGCAGCAGAAGCCTTAAAAGCGCAAGCAGTTGCAGCTAGAACTTATGCTGTTAAAAAAATTGAAATGAAAGCACATACAGAAAAAGGATATGACCTTTGTGATGGTACACATTGTCAAGCCTATAAGGGAAAAGAAGCAGAACATCCCGAAACAAACAGCGCAGTAGATGCTACCAAAGGATTGCTTATTTATTATCAGGGAGAACCGATTGAATCTGTGTTTTTTGCCAGCAGTGGCGGATATACAGAAAACAGTGAAGACATCTGGACTGCTCCTTTACCTTATTTAAAAGCTGTTCCAGACGTCTATGAAGTAGACACCAATACATGGAAAAAACAATTTACAGCAGCACAGCTTACCAATTTAACCAGTGCAAAAGGAGATAATATTGGACAAGTAACAGACCTTGTTATTTCAAAAATATCCCTGGGTGGACGGGTACAGGAATTAAAAATTGTAGGCACTAAAGGCACAAAGGTGCTCACAAAACTACAAATCTGTAGCTATCTTTCTGGACTTCCCACCAAAATGTTTACCATCAATGGAAAAGGTAGTGGTGCTAAAACAACTGTTTCTATGAATGTTGCACAATCTGCAACACCAATTACTACAACACCAGTAACAACACCATCTCAAAATATCCCTGTTCCAAGCAATACTGGAGATTCGATTGCAGATAATTATGTTATTGGTAGTGATGCACCACTTACTACAGATTTAGAGCCTTTTAGCGTTGAAACAAATTATGTTACAAACAATATACCTTTACCGGATATTAATAGGATACCTGCTACTCTACCAGACTTTACTACAACACCTACAACACAAAATACACCTGTTACAGAAAACACACCTGCTACCAAAGTAGAAAATGTTACTGTTACAGCTGCCTCTACAGGTGCCATCAGCACCAATAATGGAACAGGTGTCTTTACTATTGAAGGAAAAGGAAACGGACATGGTGCAGGTATGAGTCAAAAAGGTGCACAAGGTATGGCTTTACAGGGAAATGATTTTTTAACTATTTTGCATCATTATTACACCAATGTGACAATACAATAAATAAAATTCCCCTAGATTTTCTGGGGAATTTTTATTTAAAAAAATTGGAGGGAAAAAAATGAAAGAATATCATTGGGCAACATTAGGTTGTGGTGTCATAGCCAATCAACTAGCCGAAACACTTGCAAAACAAGGTAGAACATTATATGCAGTAGCAAACAGAACACATCAAAAAGCACTTGCGTTTGCACAAAAATATCATGTCAAAAAAGTATATGATGTCATAGAAGATGTATTTACGGATAAAGAAGTAGACATTATCTATATTTCCACACCCCATAATACGCATATTTCTTACATCATACAGGCTTTAAAAAATGGAAAACATGTTTTATGTGAAAAATCCATTACCTTAAATGAACAAGAATTAAAACAAGCAGTTGCATTAGCAAAACAAAATGATTTAATTTTAGCAGAAGCCATGACAATTTATCATATGCCATTATATCAAAAACTGAACGAAATCATACAAAGTGGCATATTAGGGTCTCTCCGTTTTGTTCAGGTGAATTTTGGAAGTTACAAAGAATATGATATGAAAAATCGTTTTTTTAATAAAAACTTAGCAGGTGGAGCATTATTAGATATTGGTGTTTATGCGCTTTCTTTTACAAGGTGGTTTATGTCAGAAAATCCAAAACAAATTACGTCGCAAGTTAAATTTGCACCCACTGGTGTAGATGAACAAACAGGCATATTGTTGATGAATGAACAACAGGAAATGGCTAGTATTTCTTTATCCCTTCATGCAAAACAACCTAAAAGAGGACTTGCAGCTTTTGAAAAGGGGTTTATTGAAATCTATGACTATCCAAGAGCAGAACAGGCAAGCATATACTATACAGAACAAGATAAAAAAGAAGTCATTGAAATGGGAAAAACAGAATATGCTTTATTGTATGAGGTTATGGATATGGAAAAAGCAATTTCTCAAAAAGGAGATATGTATTTACAATATACCATAGATGTTATGGAACAAATGACAAAATTAAGAAATGACTGGAATATGAAATACCCAGAAGAAGAATAAAAGAAATTGTCTTTATAAAAAGGACAAAAGAACGTAAAATATGCACAAATGATAAAACAATCTTAAAATAATTACCAAAAATATTTGTTTTATTTTTATAAAAATTATGTATTTTTATTTTATTTTTTAAAAAATGACTTTATTCTATAACAAAATGTATTTGAGTTATGGACAGTTAAAATAATGCACGAAAAAAAGAACATTATTCCATAAAATCATATCAAATTCAGCAAAAAAATAAAAACTATCTATTTTGCATAAACAATAAATCAAAACATCCTATAAATAAAAACATATTGACGAATGAAAAAAGTATTTATATAATAAATGTAGTAATTATTAACATGATAAATTTTTAAAGTATTGGAGGAGTTCAAAATGTTTAAAGTAACAAATACAACAAAAGCACCTGCTGCTATCGGCCCTTATTCTCAAGCAATCGAATACAATGGCTTTTTATTTGCTTCTGGACAAGTGCCTATTGACCCTGCTGTTGGCGATGTTGTCGCAAAAGATATTGTAGGACAGGCAGAACAAGTAATGAAAAATGTTGCTGCAATTTTAGAAGAAAATGGAATTGGTTTTGAAAATGTTGTAAAAACAACTTGCTTTTTAGCTGATATGGGCGATTTCCAAACATTTAACGGTATTTATGAAAAATACTTTGTAGGAAAACCTGCACGCTCTTGCGTTGCTGTGAAAGAATTACCTAAAAAAGTATTATGTGAAGTAGAAATTATTGCAGCAACAAAATAAAAAAGAAAAAAAGTGAAGGGGGAAAAAGACAATGGTTACATTAGAAATGATTCAACAAGCACAACAAAATTTAAAAGGTATTGCACGTATAACTCCATTGATTTCAGCGCAAAAAATTGGAGAAAATGTATCTATCAAAGCTGAAAATTTACAATTAACAGGTTCTTTTAAGCTGAGAGGTGCATACAACAAAATTTCCTCCCTGACACCAGAAGAAAAAGCAAAAGGTGTAATTGCCTGCTCTGCAGGAAATCATGCACAAGGTGTTGCATTATCCGCAACCAAAAATGGAATTAAATCTACTATTTGTATTCCAGCTGGTGCACCACTTTCTAAAGTAGAAGCAACTAAAGGTTTTGGTGGTGATGTTGTATTAGTACCTGGTGTATATGATGACGCCTATGCAAAAGCAGTTGAATTGACAAAAGAACATGGTTATACTTTTGTACATCCTTTTGATGATGAAAAAGTAATTGCCGGACAGGGAACCATTGGTCTTGAAATATTAGAACAAGAGCCACACGTTGACGCTGTATTTGTTGCGATTGGTGGCGGTGGTTTGGCAAGTGGTGTTGCTTGTGCTATAAAATCCATGAAACCAGATTGTAAAGTATATGGTGTACAGGCAGCAGGTGCGCCTAGTATGTATGATTCTATCAACAAAGGAGAAATCATTGAACTGAAAAGCGTATCTACTATTGCAGATGGAATTGCAGTAAAAAAACCTGGCAATTTAACCTTTGAAATGTGCAAAAAATATTTAGATGGTGTTGTCACTGTAACAGAAGATGAAATTGCTACCGCAATTTTAACCTTAATGGAAACACAAAAAACAGTTGCAGAAGGTGCCGGTGCAACAAGTGTTGCAGCTGCTATGTTTAACAAAGTACCTGAAGTAAAAGGCAAAAATATTGTTTGTGTTATTTCTGGTGGTAATATTGATGTTAGTATTTTGTCCAGAGTGATTACAAAAGGTTTGACCAAAACAGGTAGAATTACAGAAATACAAACAAAAGTTTTGGATAAACCAGGTCAGTTAATTAACTTATTACAGTTAGTTTCTAATGCAGGCGCAAATATTATTAACATAGACCATCATAGAGAAGTTAAAAAATCAGACGTGAACTCTTGTATTGTTTCTATGGTTTTGGAAACAAAAAATGTGGAACATTCCAATGAAATCTGCAAAACATTACAAGAAAACGGTTATGAAATATTTGAGTAATGATAAAAAGAGAGTAGATTGTTCTACTCTCTCAGTCTGTCAAAGAACCCACTTTTTACTATTGAAAAGTGGGTTCTTTTTGACTAAAAAGGAAATAAAACAGAAAAATAATAAAATGATAAGGAGATTTTGCTCTCCATACTGCTAGTTTTTTTAAATTCATTGCAGCATATTTAAGCCTCACCCATTTACTTACTTGAGCCAGACCTCTATATAATGTATCTCTCATACCATATTTTTCCTTTGCGTCAGCAAATACTCTCTCTATTGTTTGACTTCTTAGACTATAACTTCCTTTCCCCATTGGAGAGTACCTGATATCTTCTGCTTTTTCTATATATTCATTCCAAATATGTATGCTTACTGTTTTCTGATTGTTTTTACTATTTGTACATTTTTGTTTACTTGTACAATGTTCGCATTGATATCCTTTACTCTTATATTCTCTATATCCCTCTCTATTTGTTGTAGCATAAGAAAGTATTTTGTTTTCTGGACATATATCATAATACTCGTCATAAACATAGTCATACTTTTTATAATTCCCCTTTGCTGTCATGGGTCTTTTATATGGCATAGAGGCAATTCTTCCACTATCGAATATTTGTTTACATATTCCTGGTATTTTATATCCTGCATCTGCTGTTACAATTTCTATTTCTGGATACCAAGTTTACAATTTCTATAACATCTCTTTGAGTTTCTGCTTTCCTTAACATTTTCATCACCTATATCTATTATATCAAAAAAAATAAGTTTTTCTTCTGTTTTCTTTTTATTTTATACTTTTTATAACATAGACTTTCCTTTTTCCGTTAATTCTTTTACAACATAATCTTCTCCACAGCACATATCTATTTCAAATGCAATTAGAAACCCATTTTCCTCCATTTCTGTAATAAAATCATAGACTTGTTGACTGGAAAAAGCAGTTTCTTTTGCAAGCATAGCAGTATCTGGTTCTTCTCCTTGCTTTAGAAATTTATAAACTGCTTTGATAATTTCAATATATTCTTTTTTCATTTTTTATTCCTCCTCTATTTTTTAAAGCATAAAAAATTAGACTGCCAGATATACTTCCCTTTTATAAAAAAGATTTTTTGACAGTCTAAAAATTTCTAAAATAAAAAAGTTTTGATTTTAAAGAAGGAATATTGCTAAAAGAATAGCAATAATAATAACAACGATTACTACAATAAGTACAGAACTTATTCCTTTTTTGGCTGGTTTTGACGTTCTTGGGATATATTCATAGTCATCATCATCATGTCTTCTTTTGGTAGGTTGTGGGGTATTTTTTACAGGAGTTTGTTTTTTGTAATTTTCTGCTTTAACGCCTGCTTTTTGGTATTCACCGATTGTTTTATCAATTTCGTTTAATAAATTTACATCATCACTCATTTTTTTATCCATTAATTCGCCACAACTGGGACAAAAAATTTTTTCCTCATCTTCCACTTTATGACCACAATGGGGGCATCTTTTTGCCATAGCATAACTCTCCTTTGAAAAATCAATAATATAATAATAACTTGATTTTATTATTGTAACATAAGTTATTTGAATTGTCTAAATAATTTTTGGATAACTTAAAAATATTTTCAAAATCATATTGACAAGTATTTAAAATGCAGATACAATATTTCCTGAATATAATAAAAGCAAAGAAAGTGAAAAGTAGACAGTTACATTGCCGCAGAGAGAAAATGTCATCGGCTGAAAGCATTTTTGGTAAAATGAATTGTTGAAGTTCCCACTGGAGCTGATTTTTTGAACCTTTAACAAAGTAGGAAAATCCGTTTGCTGTGCGTTATACAGTATAAAGTGCCTGTATTTTTTTGATATAGGAATTTGGGTGGTACCGCGAATCATTATCTTCGTCCCTTTGTGGGAGGAAGATTTTTTTTATTTTTGAAAAACATGAATAGCGTTCTTGAAAGGAGTATCATAAAATATGAAACAAAAATTAAAAGAAATTCATGACAGAGCCATAGCAACATTAAAAGAAATTGGTCAAATGAAAGACCTTGAAGAAACAAAAGTAAAACTGTTAGGAAAAAAGGGAGAATTAACAGCGGTACTTAAAGAAATGGGCAAACTTTCCAAAGAAGAAAGACCAGTAATTGGACAATTAGCAAATGAAGTTAGACAGGATATTGAGCAAAAACTGGAGGAAGCAAAAAAACGTCTTTTGGCAGCAGAACAAGAATTAAAATTAAAAGCAGAAACTATTGATGTAACAATGCCTGGCAAAAAATGTGCTTGCGGACACAAGCATCCTATGAGTATTGTAATTGATGAAATTTCTAATATTTTTATTGGCATGGGTTATGAAATTGCAGAAGGTCCAGATGTAGAAAAAGATTATTATAATTTTGAAGCATTAAACATACCAAAAGACCATCCAGCAAAAGATGAGCAAGATACTTTTTATATTAACGGTGACATATTATTAAGAACACAGACATCATCTGTACAAGTTAGAACAATGGAAAAAGGAAAATTGCCTATTAGAGCAATTAGTCCAGGTACAGTATATCGTTCTGATGAAGTAGATGCAACCCATTCTCCTGTATTTCATCAATTAGAAGGGCTTGTAGTAGACAAAGGAATTACAATGGGAGATTTAAAAGGTGCATTGGCAGTTTTTGCAAAAGAATTATTTGGAGAAGATGTAAAAGTACGTTTTAGACCACATCATTTTCCATTTACAGAGCCAAGTGCAGAAATGGATGTAAGTTGTTTTGCTTGTGGTGGAAAAGGTTGTCGTGTTTGCAAGGGAGAAGGATATATTGAACTTTTAGGCTGTGGTATGGTACATCCTAAAGTATTAAAGATGTCTGGCATTGACCCAGAAGAATACAGTGGCTTTGCATTTGGCATGGGATTAGAAAGAGTTGCAATGCAAAGATATGGCATTACAGATTTAAGATTGTTATTTGAAAACGACATGAAATTTTTAAAACAATTTTAACTACCTTTCTTGAAAGAAAGGTAGCAAAGAACTTTTGTGCAAAACTTCGTTTTGCTGCTGTGCTTTGGAGTTGAATGGTTGCTTTAGTAGAACGATAACGGAGCGCCATTCGTTAAATTTTTTGTTCTATTGCGTGTACAGAAAATAAAGTTTTTGGTCAAGCTTTTTTCAAAAAGCTTGTAAGAGTTTGGGAACAAAGTTCCCAAGGTTTTTTACGCTTGCAAGCGTGTTTTTGAAGGGGGAAAACGTCCGAAGGACGTTTGGGAGAAACTAACATTTCGCTGCTGCACGTTGGGCTTGAATGGCTATTGCAGATGAACGACAACAAAGCATCATTAGTTAAAAAATTGGTTCTATTCTGTATGCGGAAGATAAAGTTTTTTGTCAAACTTTTTTTCAAAAAAGTTTGCAAGGTTTTAAGAAAAGGAGAGAATTAATATGGATATACCAATGTCATGGTTAAAAGAATATACTGATGTAAAAACAGACATCAAACAATTTATAGAAGATATTACCTTAACAGGCTCAAAAGTGGAAGGTTATACCACAATGGGCGGTGAAATTGAAAATGTAGTAACAGGACAAATTAAAAAAATAGAAAAACATCCAGATGCTGATAAATTAGTAATTACAACAGTAGATATCGGAAAAAGTGAAAATTTAACGATTGTAACAGGTGCGACCAATTTAAAAGAAGGAGATTATGTGCCTGTTGCTTTAGATGGTTCTAAATTAGCGAATGGTGTTGAAATTCATTCTGGTGCTTTAAGAGGGGTTACATCAGAAGGTATGCTTTGTTCGATACAAGAACTGGGATTTGATTTACATGATTTTCCAGAGGCTTGTGAAAATGGTATTTATGTTTTTCCAGAAGCTGTGGAATTAGGAAAAAATGTTGTAGATGTTTTGGATTTAAAAGATGATGTAGTAGAATTTGAAATTACATCAAATAGACCAGATTGCTTTAGTATGCTTGGAATTGCAAGAGAAGCAGCTGCAACTTATAAAATTCCGTTTCGTTATCCAGAAATCATAGTACAAGAAAAAGCAGGGGAAAATGCTGCGGATTATGTTTCTGTAGAGATTAAAAATCCGGAACTTTGTCCAAGATATGCGGCAAGAGTGGTAAAAAATGTAAAAATCAAGCCTTCTCCAAGATGGATGAGAAAAAAACTGCGTGCAGCAGGGGTTCGTCCTATCAATAATATTGTAGATATTACAAACTATGTTATGATTGAAATGGGGCAGCCAATGCACGCCTTTGATATTGATTGCATTGCAGAAAGAAAAATTATTGTAAGAAATGCCAAAGAGGGCGAACAAATTACAACTTTAGATGGCACTGTGCGGAATTTAGATAGTTCTATGCTTGTTATTTCTGACCCTCAAAAGGCTGTTGCTGTTGCAGGAGTTATGGGTGGTGAAAATTCTAAAATTAGTGAAAATGCAGAAGCAATTTTATTTGAATCTGCTACATTTCATGGCTCTAATATTAGAGTGACTGCAAAAAAATTAGGCTTAAGAACAGATGCTTCTAGTAAATATGAAAAAGGTCTTGACCCTAATATGGCATGGGATGCTGTAAATAGGGCAGCACAATTAGTGGAAATACTTGGCGCTGGTGAAGTGGTAAAAGGGGTTGTAGATTGTTATCCCAATAAAAGAGAAAGTTGGACACTTTCCTATTCTCCAGAAAAAATTAATAAATTGCTTGGTACTCATGTGTCAGAGGATGAAATGCAGGCAATTTTTGAACAAATTGAGTTAAAAGTAGATAGGCAAAACCATACTGTAACTATTCCAACTTTCCGTCCAGACTTAGAAGCACAAGCTGATTTAGCAGAAGAAATTGCAAGATTTTATGGATATGATAAAATTGAACCAACTTTGGCAGTAGGTACACCAACAGTAGGTAAAAGAACAAAAAGTCAAACCATTACAGAAATGGTAAAACAAAATATGATAGCAAGCGGGCTTTGTGAAGCAATGACATTTAGTTTTGAAAGTCCAAAAGTTTTTGATAAGCTAAATATTGCAGCAGATAGTGATTTAAGAAAAACGGTTACAATTTCAAATCCTTTGGGAGAAGATTATAGCATTATGAGAACCACAACCTTGAATGGTATGCTGACCTCTCTTGCTACAAACTACAATAGAAGAAATGATTTTGCAGGATTGTTTGAAATTGGAAAGGTATATCTTCCAAAAGCAGTACCTGTTACAGAATTGCCAGATGAAATTGCTACCCTGACTATCGGTATGTATGGGGATATTGATTTTTATGATATAAAAGGAATTGTAGAAAAATTATTTGATGTGCTTGGTATTGGCAAAAAGGTAGAGTATGTAACAGAAAAGGCTATTGCATGGATGCACCCAGGAAGAACAGCTTCTATTGCTATGCAAGGAAAGCAATTTGGTTATTTGGGAGAACTACACCCACAAGTAGCGTCAAATTATGGAATTGGTACAAAAGTCTATCTTGCTGTTATCCATATGCCAGAATTAATTGCGTTTGCTGATTTAATAAAAGCATATCAGCCACTACCAAAATTCCCTGCTATCAAAAGAGATATTGCAATGGTAGTAGCAGAAAATGTTACAGTAAAAGAAATTGAAAAAGTTATCAAACAACATGCAGGACAATATTTAGAAAGCATAGAACTGTTTGATGTATATCAAGGAAAACAAATTGGAAAAGGTTTAAAATCTGTAGCATATTCTATTACTTTTAGAGCAGTAGATAAAACATTAGTTGACCAAGATGTGACAGAAGCAATGAAAGAAATTGTGGATAATTTAGCAACACAACTTCAGGCACAGTTGAGAGATAAATAAAGTTAAAGCCTTGAGATTTTTGTTTCCATTTCATTCTGGTCGTTGCTGGGCGAACGTCCACCGAAACGAAATGTAAACAAATTCATTTCCTTAAAAATATTAATTTTATAAAGAAAAACGCTAGTTTTTCTAATAAAGTTTTTGGTCAAGCTTTTTTCAAAAAGCTTGTAGGAGTTTGAGGGTGCAAAACGTCCGGTGAACGTTTGTTCTGCACCGACCGGAACAAAGCGTAGACCAAAGTCCTCAAGATTTTTTAACAAGCTAACAGGAGTGGATTTTTCCACTCCTGTTCTTTTTATTTTTCTTTGGGGTTACATACTAATGCTGTCAAAAATGCAAATACTACTGCTGCACTAATGCCGCCAGCAGCTGCTTTCATGCCTCCTGTAAAAATACCCCAAAATCCAACACTATCCACTTCTTCCATAACTCCCTTTGCAAGATTATAACCAAATCCGGTTAAAGGTACTGTTGCACCTGCGCCACCAAATTCTTCAATCGGGGTATACCAACCAAGTCCACCTAAAATACAGCCTAAACATACAAACATGACTAAAATTCTACCAGACATTAATTTTGTTTTATCAATGAGAATTTGTCCGATAACACAGATGGCACCTCCGACTAAAAATGCCCTTACAAAATCCATATGATTCCCTCCTATTCTGTTCTACCTTCAATAACAACTCCATGTGCAATTCCCGGAATGGTAGAGCCTTGCTGAGATGTGGTAGGACTCATTAAAGCACCAGTAGGCAAAAATAACATTCTGCCAATGCTGCCTTCTATCAGTTTTTTGTAAAAATAACTAGCAAAAGTAACAGCAGAACAAGCGCAACCACTTCCGCCAGAATGAGTATCTTGATTTTCTTTATCAAAAATTTCGATACCACAATCTGTAAAATTTTCACCCATCTCATAGCCCTCTTTTGCCATCAATTCTATAACAAGCTGCTTTCCGATATATCCTAAATCGCCTGTTGCAATAACATCATAATAACTGGGCTGCCTTCCCGTTTCTTTAAAATGGGCTGTCAATACATTGACTGCTGCAGGAGCCATAGCAGCACCCATATTCATGGTGTCTGTTACGCCCATATCTATGACTTTTCCGGTTGTAATTTCTGTAATGACTGGCCCTTTTCCCTTTTTAGATAATACAGCAGAACCATCTCCGGTAACTGTCCATGTTGCGCTGGGAGGTCTTTGTGTTCCTAGTGCAAGTGGAAAGCGAAATTGTTTTTCTGCTGCACAAAAATGGCTGGAAGCACCCACTAAAACATTTTCTGCAAAACCCCCATCTATTAACATTGCACCTAAACTCATAGACTCACCCATAGTAGAACAAGCACCAAATAAGCCAAAATAAGGCACCTTAAAATCTTTGATGCCAAATGTGGTGCCTGTACATTGATTTAACAAATCTCCACATAGAATATAGTTGATATTTTCCATTTTTTTGCCGGCTTTTTCTACTGCTAATTGCAAGGATTCTGTAACAAATTTACTTTCTGCCTTTTCCCAACTGTCTTCCCCATATAAAGCATCTTCTGTTACTTTGTCAAATAATCCTCCTAAAGGTCCTTCTCCTTCCTTTGGCCCAACTACAGAAGATACACTGGCAATGACGACTGGCTCTGATAATTTTACGGTTTGTGCACCGATTCTTTTCCCTTTCATATTGTTTTTCCTCCTTAACCGATAAAATAATAAATCAAACCAACTGCCATAGAGGTTAATGTACCATATACAATGACGGGGCCCGCAATGACAAACATTTTTGCAGCCATACCAAAAACAAGCCCTTCTTTTTTAAATTCAATGGCTGGAGATACTACGGAATTTGCAAAGCCTGTAATGGGTACAATCGTTCCAGCACCGCAATATTTTCCTAACTTTCCATAGATACCTAATCCTGTTAAAATAGCAGAAGATAAAATGAGTATGACACACACAATTAAAGAAGTGGTATCTTCTCCTAAAGAAAATGTTTCAACATAATTTCTTAAAAACTGCCCTATGGTGCAAATAATACCGCCGGATACAAAGGCTTTGATACAATTTAAAACAATAGGGCTATCTGGAGAAGCCTCTTTTACCATTTTGTCGTACATCTGTTTTGCTTGTGTTGTTTCTTCCATATCTTTTTCCTCCTTAGTTCATAATAAAAAATCCTTTTATGATAAAGTATAAAAAAGAACCAAATATTTTACCCAGTGCAATGGAACAAATAAACATCGGTATTCCTGCCACAATGCGGGAACGTCTTAAAAAAATAGGAATCACGTTTAATACTTCTGCTAAGGCAATCGCCAGACACCCTACAAAAATACCATTCACAAAAGCAAAGATTGCTACTAAAATATTGCCAATGGGTAAATGGTATGATACAAACATTGTTGTTGTACCAAAAACGCCCCCTATGGTTATCATATCCTCATAAAGAGGAATATATTTTTGTGTTGCTGTTCTTTTTGCCATACGTGGCACAATTCCTATGGCAGAAATAAAAGAAAAAATACCTGCTGCAACAACACCACCAGAGGACAATCCTAATAAAATTAACGTCACATAGAGGAATAAATTCATGAACTGTCACCACTTTTAGCATTTTTGTTTAAAGCGTCAATCATACTGGTATTTGCTTCTTTTTCATAGGTGGTCATTTCAATTTCAATCGGGGTAGGGTCTTTGGTAATATATTTTTTGGAAAAATGATTAAAAAATAGTATAATACCTACACCTAGCCCTATAGTATACGGAATGGCTAAAATAAGCGGCATATCATTATATTCTCCAAAAAAGATATAATAATAATTTTGGAATATTTTGGGTATTTGTGCATCAGAATGAAAAGACATAATAGAAGTTGAAGCACCTGCAAATAATACAAGAGAGATAAAAGCAATTTTACTATAAAGCCATAGTGGATTGGGCTTTTGTTGTTTTTGTTTATAAACCAGTAAAATATCTGTTTCTCCTACATTATTTACAGTAGTATCTGGAAATTTTAGCGTAATGGCTTTTATAATATCCATAACACTAAGCAGATACGTTTTTTCTGTATCTTCTGGTATTTGAAATACAATCAAATTTTCCAAAGAAGCTGTACTTTGTCCGGGTATCCAAAGCTCTCCAATATCTTTTAAATAGACTATTTTTCTACCTGTTATGGTAATTTTTTCATTGGGTTTCACGTAAATATCCATTATTTCACCACCTTTTTGCTTTTTTAGTATTTCTAAAAATATAAAAATACATACTGCTTTTTCTTTCCATTCTTTTTCATTCAATTTGTTGCTCTATTGAGAAAAGTTGTATTGTATTCAAAAAATTGCTATAATAAAAAAGAAAAGAATACAAGGAATCTGCATAAGGATACAAGAATCATAAAATTAGGAAAGGGGCATGTTATGTGCAAAACAGTAAAAAGGGGCTATTTTGACAGCGATAAAAGAGATTTTAATGATGCTGCTATTTTGAAATTATATCAAGCAGGACATGATTTATATTTTTTACTTAATCAAGGCTATCCTATGAAAGGTGCAATAACATTTGTAGGAAATCATTATTTATTATCAGAAAGGCAAAGATTAGCTTTAATGCGTGGCATTTCTTCTGATGAAAAAATAAAAAACAGAAAACAAAAAGAAATAAAAAATGATTTTGAAAATAGAGTAGTCTATATTGATGGCTTTAATACCATTATTACTTTAGAAGTAGCATTATCTCAATCTTTATTATTACAGTGCATGGATGGAACAATACGAGATTTAGCAGCATTAAGGGGAAGCTATCGGATAATAGATAAAACGCCGTTGGCAATTATGCAGATTGGAAAAGCCTTAGAACAATATCAAATTAAAAAAGCAGTTTTTTATTTAGATGCACCCGTATCTAATTCGGGAACCTTAAAGAAAAAAATATTGGAACTGCTGGAAGTGTTTTCTTACGAGGTAGAAGTTCATGTCATTCATGATGTAGATAGAACATTACAAGAGTTAGAAAATGTTATCACTAGTGATGCCATTATTTTAGATAAATGTAAAAGCTGGATTAATTTAAATAGAGCAATAGAACAAAATAAAAAAAATTGTTCTATAGATTTTGAAATAAATATACTATGATTTCTATTTTTTTAGAAAAGGAATCATAATATCATAAAAAGCATATACTAAGGTTGTACCTAAAATATAGCAATATCACGTACCAAAAAACAAAAATATAAAATCAAACGAGTATGGAAAGATTTTATTGACTTGGAAAAGATAAATGATTGTCAAAAAATAAAAATTATGGTAGAATGAACACATAATTTTGATATGCTTACAAACTGAGTATTTACACTCTCTCACATAGTGTATTGATATTATGTTTTTAAAACGAAAATATTTTACACAGAAATGTGAATATTAAAAAAAAGGAGAAATAAAAATGTACGAGGAACTTTCTTTAAATGGCTTTATTAAGGAAATAAGAGAAGTGACAAGTGGCCCTCACCCAAGAAAATTTTGCTTTGTTTTGGGTGCAGGTGCCTCTATCACTTCTGGCATAAAATCAGCACAAGAACTTGTGAACCTATGGGAAAAAGAGTTGCTTGAAAGAAATAGAGAAAAACACTTGAGATGGAAACAAGAGTTAAATATAAATGATACAAACAAATACAGCTTTTATAATCAATATTATGAAGAACGTTTTAAAAGACGTCCGATTGATGGCTACAATTATTTAGAAAAGTTAATGGAACGTGCAAAACCAAGTATCGGTCATGTAATGCTTTCCTATTTGTTGACACAAACACAAAATAATGTTGTAATTACAACAAATTTTGACCATATGATAGAGGAAGCAATTACCTATTATACAAGAACACTTCCCTTAGTGATAGAACATGAAACATTAGCACATTATGTATCTGCACAGCCTAATAAACCAATGGTAATTAAAATACATAGAGAGCTTCTCTTTCATCCCAACAAGGCAGAACCTTTTGGCACTTTACATGAAAATTGGAAAGAAGCATTAAACAAAGTATTTTCAGAATATCATCCAATTTTTATTGGCTATGCAGGAAATGATAAAAGTTTGATTAACTTTTTATTGGAAAATGTAGACAAATTTTTAAACAATGAATGGAAGTTCCCTTACTGGATGTTTTATGATACAGAAGAAGTAAGCGATACCATTTTAAAATTTTTAGATGACACCAATGGATATTTAATTAAGCATACTGGATTTGATGAAGTTTTATATTTATTGGCAGCAGAACTGGAGTGCAAATTGCCATCTAAAACAATGTTTGTAAGTGATGCAGAAAAAAGATTCCAAATGTTAACAAATACTGTGGATGACTTTACTGAAAAAACAGCAACAGCAAAAGCGGTTATGTGGAATGATTATCAGGAAATTGAAAAGGCAATCCAAAAGGTTACCTCACAAACAAAATTGCAAAGTCTATATAGAAAAGCAATTATGTTAAGCCATGCCGCAAGATATTTAGAAGCATCAGAAATTATGTCTAAATTGGTCAAATTAGACCCAGAAAATGCAAGATACCATAGTGGTGTCGCAACAACATTGCATGAATTAGAACGCTACGAAGAAGCACTGAAGGAAGCACAACTTGCTGTAGAATTGGAGCCAGATAATGCAAAATATCATGATATTTTAAGCAGAATGTTATATGAAACAAAAAATTATGAAGAAGCATTAAAAGAAGCACAAAAAGCGGTCAAATTAGACCCAGAAAATGCAAGATATCATGACAATTTTAGAGCAGCATTATATCAAATGGAACTGTATGAAGAAGCCATTAAAGAAGGACAAAGAGCAGTAGAATTAGACCCTAATAATGCAAAATATCATAATAATCTTGGCAATATGTTACAGGAAATGAAGTATTTTGATGAAGCAACAAAAGAAAAACAAATAGCAGCAGAATTGGAATCTGGAGCAAGGGCAACAGCTACAAAACAGCCAACTGTGCCTGTAAGACCAACAATGCCAGAACCACCCGTTGTGCCAGTAATGCCAGCACAACCAGAACCACCCGTTGTGCCAGTAATGCCAGCACGACCAGAACCACCCGTTGTGCCAGTAATGCCCATACAACCAGAACCACCCGTTGTGCCAGTAATGCCAATACAACCAGAACCACCCGTTGTGCCAGTGATGCCCATACAACCAGAACCACCCGTTGTGCCAGTAATGCCAATTCCACCAGTGGCACCAACACATGATATTAGTGAGTTTGTACCTAGTGAAATGAAAGAAGAAGTAAAGCAAGAACAACAGGAATTGAGTGAAGAAGATGAATTAAAAGAAGCACAAAAAGCAGTAGAAGCAGAACCAAATAATGCTTCTTATCATGATAATCTTGGTATGATATTATATAGAATGGAACGCTTTGATGAGGCATTAAGTGAAAAACAAAAAGCAGCAGAATTAGAACCAGATAATGCATCTTATCATGACAGTCTTGGTGTGGTTTTATATAAAATGAAACGCTTTGATGATGCCATTAAAGAAGCACAAAAAGCAGTAGATTTAGAACCAGATAATGCAAATTATCATGATAACCTTGGTGTTATGTTCTACAAAATGAAACGCTTTAATGAAGCTATTAAAGAAAGACAAAAAGCAGCAGAATTAGAACCAGATAATGCATCTTATCATGACAATCTTGGTTTAATGCTCTTTAAAGTAAAACGCTATGACGAAGCTATCAAGGAAAAACAAAAAGCGGTAGAATTAGACCCAGATAATGCAAAGTATCATGATAATCTTGGTGTAATGTTGTTTAAATTAAAACGCTATGACGAAGCAGTCAAAGAAAAACAAAAAGCAGCAGAATTAGATGCAGAAAATGCAGGCTATCATAGCAGCCTTGCCATTATGCTACAAAAATTAAAACGTTACGATGAAGCTGCAAAAGAAGCACAAAAAGCAGTAGATTTAGAACCGGATAATGCAAGTTATCATGAAAGTTTAGAATCTATTTTAAAAGATAAAAAATAAAAAAAACTATCTCAAAGGGCAGCTTGTCAATAAATTTTTTTGTTCTGTTTGCAAAAGATAAAGTTTAGGGTCAAGCCCTTTGAAAAGGGCTTGCAAGCGTGTTTTTGAAGGGGTGCAGAATGTCCAGTAGACATTCGTCCTGCACCGACCGGAGCGAAGCATAGACTTTGGGGAAACTTTTCACAAGTGAAAAAGGGTTCCCAAAGAACTTCTGACTTTTATCAAGTTTATAATAGACTACTTTATTGAAAAAAAGAACCCTTTGCCTATGGCAAAGGGTTCTTTTTTTATCCCAAAAGTTTAATTTACTTTAAATCTACTGGAATTTCATATTCTCCTTCTATCCAATAAATTGGTGTATCAAATTGCAATTTCATGGTATCTTTTTCTAAAGTATTATCATAAAATCGCAGTGCAAGCGTTTTAGAAAAAATATCATTTTCATCTTCTAAAAGATGACCACCATCATAATTAATATAAGCAGGTTTTGCATCTATTCTATATAAGATTCTATTTTTTTGATTTGGCTCTATTTTCATTTGTAGTATTAATTTATCCATTTCTGCTTTTTCATCATAGTATTCTCCTTCTGCATTGATTCTACTATAACCAGTATAGTCTACATCTCTAATATGGCTGATAGAATATATTTTTACGGTACCATATTGAAAAAAAACTGGAATATCTACTTCTATGGTTTGCCCTACTTCTGGAACTGGAATATCTATAAATTCACATTCTTCTGTTTCTGCAGAAAGTGCAGTATAATGAAATATGGCAGGAAAATCCTTTTTTGTTGCATCAAATATTGCTTCTCCTCCATTTTCCAATAAACTTTTTGCACTTTTTAAAGGGGCAATGGTACCATCTTTGGTTTCTAGATAATACCGATAGTAGGGTGCATTTTTTGACTGAAAATGAGGCAAATAATACCAAGCAGTTTTATCTCCACTATAGAGTAAACTACCAAATTGAGAAATTGTTTTTGCTTCTTCAGAACTAACAGCATAATAATTTATTTTTGCGCCTTCTTTTGTCATTTTTGCTGAGGCAGTGATGGAAGTACCATTTTTTGTAACAGTGGAACCAATTTCTTTTAAGTCAGATATTGGTTTTGATTTTTTTAAGCGGAAAGATAATTTTTTATCAAAATCTCCAACTGCAATTTCATAATATAGACTTTCAGAATCATCTATAATGAGTTGTAAATATTGGTTAAGTTGCTTAAAGTTTTCCCTTAAATGAAGACCATTTTGAGGAAAAAAAAGTGTATTTTGTTTTTCTCCATGATACCATGTAATGGGGTACTTTTCATATATCTCCTTTTCTACAGCCTCATCTCCTTCTAATACAAGTTTTCCTAATGTTTCTGGCTGATAATCATAAAGACTAGTATCTGTAATGGAAAGTGTGCCAAAAAGAAAATTATCTTTTACATAGCAATCTTTTAATTCTACTGTTACATCATCTTTTTGTAGTTTTCCACACAGAATTTCCACTTCATACACCATATTACTTTCTACAAGTCCAATGCCAGGAATAAAATGAAAAATTCGTTCTAATTCTGCTTGTACTGGCTTTGCTGTAAATACGGCTAATAACAATAAAAAACATACAGCAATAACATTTGCATGTCGTTTTATTTTTTTGTTTACCATCTTTTGTATCCTTTTTTGAGATAGGCTGTCCTTCATAGGAACTAATTCAATTTCTTCCCATTGCTGCAATTCTTCTTGTGTTATGCTATCTAAAAAATCTGCTAGTTTATGATTCATAATATGCGCCTCCTTCCAATGCTTTTTTTAGTTTTTGTAGTCCTCTTTGTACCTTTTTATCAACAGTATTTTCTTTTAATTGAAATTTTTCTGCTATCATTTTGGTACTGTATCCGAAATAATATTTCATCATAAAAATATGGCTGTCTGGTTCTCCTAATTCTGCAATGCACTGTAATAATAAAGAACGATTTTCCATTTGTTCATATTCATTTTTAAAGGTTGGAAATTCTTCTGTTAAAGAAAGAGATTGATTTTCTACTAAATTTTTATATCTTTGTCCTGCTTTTCTTCTTGCTATAACACAAATATATGTTTTTAAAGACCCTTTTTCTAAAGAAATATGCTCTCTCCCATTAAAAATATCTACAAAAACGTCGCTTACACATTCCTCTATTTCTTGCTGTGAAAAATCTGCTAATCGGTTTTTGACAATGGTATAGCATAGTCCCATATATTGTTTCATTATCTGCTCTAAAGCCTTTTCTGGGCGTTTTTGTAATAAGTCTAATAATTTTTGTTCTTCCATGGTTTCGCCCCCTTTCTGTTGCATTTTACTATTCTATTGTAATAAAAAAACAAAATTCTGACAGAAATAACAGAAAAACTTGATTTTACTATAGAAATTATACTATAATCTATATGTTGCAGTTTACCACATTGGAAAGGATGTGTTATCATTATGTTAACATCAATAGTAGGTATCAATTGGGGCGATGAGGGAAAAGGAAGAATGGTTGACCTTCTTTCTGAAAATTATGACATCGTTTCCCGCTATCAAGGAGGAAATAATGCAGGACATACTGTTATCAATGACAAAGGCAAATTTATATTAAATCTGTTACCTTCTGGAATTCTCCGTGAAAATGTTGTCAATATTATGGGAACAGGTATGGTAATTGATTTGGAGCATTTGAGTAATGAAAAGAAAAAATTAACAGATGCTGGCGTAAAAATTACACCGGAAAATTTAAAAATCAGTGACAGAGCAATTATTTGTATGCCTTATCATAAACAACTGGATATTTTAGAAGAAGACCGTCTTGGTGATGCAAAGTTTGGTTCTACAAGACGTGGTATTTCTCCAGTCTATGGGGACAAATATATGAAAAAATGTATCCGTATGGGTGATTTACTTCATCCGGAACAATATCAGGCTTCTTTAAAAAATATATTATCTTGGAAAAATTTAACCATTAAAAATGTATATTCTGCAAATGAAGTAAAATATGAAGATATGCTTGCTTGGTTAGAAAAATATGCACAAGAATTTAAAGATTATATCTGCGATACTGGCGTTTACTTAAACAACGCAGTCAAAGAAGGAAAAAAAGTAATGTTTGAAGCACAACTTGGTGCATTGCGAGATATTGATTTTGGGATTTATCCATTTACTTCTTCCTCCTCTACCATTGCTGCATATGCTCCAATTGGTGCAGGGGTTCCAAATTTAAAATTGACAAATATAATTGGAATTATGAAGGCATATTCTTCTTGTGTAGGAGAAGGCCCTTTTACAGTGGAAATGTTTGGAGAAGAAGGAGAAGCATTACGTGCTGCTGGCGGAGAATATGGTGCTGCAACAGGCAGACCAAGACGTGTTGGCGCATTTGATGCAGTTGCTTCCCGTTATGGTGTAAGAGTACAAGGTTGCGATGAGGTTGCTCTGACAAAGTTAGATGTGCTTTCCTACTTAGATAAAATACCTGTTTGTACTGCTTATACTGTCAATGGCAAAGAAACAAAAGAATTTCCTTTTTCCGCAGAGTTGGCACTTGCAAAGCCTGTCATAGAATATGTAGATGGCTGGAAATGTGATATTTCAAAATGCAGAAAACCACAGGATTTACCACCTGCTGCATTAGATTATATTAAATATATAGAAGAATTGTCAGAATGTCGTATTAAATATGTATCTGTTGGTGCAGCAAGAGAAGAATATATTGTAATGTACTAAAACAAAGGGGAGAAAAATTCTCCCCTTTTGTCTGTCAATAAACCTCTTTGTTCCGTTCGCAAAAGAAAAAACTTATAGAGTTCTGAACATCCATCAGACAAAGTCCAAAGTCTTTTCCTTTTTTAAAAGTCTGTATCTACCTCAAACCCTTGGCTTTACAGCATTTCTCAATAGATGGGTACAGTTTTTTTATTTTTAGAATAGTGATATGTTTCCTTTACAAGCTTTTTGATAAATCCTCTTTGAGTGCCATGGTAAGAACTAAAACGCATAATTTTTATACGGCTACCCTACATCATGCATTATGCATTCCAGTAAAATGACTTGCAAAATAGAACAATTTTTACTATCATAAAAAAGATGATAAATAAACAAAAGCGAAAGGATTTGTATAATATGAGTTTCAAAGTAATACAAAATATTCCTTCACCAGAGGAAATGTTGGAAAAAGTGGCAATGTCACCAAAGTTACAAGCCATTAAAAAACAACGTGATGAAGAAATGAAAGCAATATTAGAGGGAAAAGAAAATAAATTTATTGTGGTTATCGGACCTTGTTCTGCAAGTGATGAAGATGCCGTTTGTGATTATGTTTCCCGCTTGGCAAAAATTAATGATGAGGTAAAAGAAAAATTGTTTCTTGTACCTCGTATTTATACCAATAAACCAAGAACAACAGGAGAAGGTTATAAAGGAATGTTACATCAGCCAGACCCAGAAAAAGGTGCTAATATTTTAAAGGGAATTGTAGCACTCAGAAAAATGCATATTCGAGCGATTGAAGAATCTCATTTGACAGCGGCAGATGAAATGCTATATCCTGAAAATTTATTATATGTTAATGATATGCTTTCTTATATTGCGATTGGAGCACGTTCTGTCGAAAATCAACAACATCGTCTTGTTTCCAGCGGAATTGATGTACCTGTTGGTATGAAAAATCCAACAAGTGGTGATTATTCTGTTATGTTTAATTCGATTCATGCAGCGCAATCTGGACATACTTTTATGTATCGTGACCATGAAGTTTCTACAACAGGCAATCCGTATGCTCATGCCATTTTACGTGGCTCTGTGAACAAACATGGACAAAATATTCCCAATTATCACTATGAGGATATGATACTTGTACATGAACTTTATCAAAAACATGGTCTTGTAAATCCTTGTGTAATGGTAGATACAAACCATGCAAATTCTAAAAAAATATATTATGAACAACCAAGAATTGTTGCGGAAGTGCTCCACAACAGAAAAATTAATAAGGATATATGCAATATGATAAAAGGGGTCATGATTGAAAGTTTTATTGAAGAAGGAAATCAAAAAACAGATGGTCATGTATATGGAAAATCTATTACAGATGCTTGTATCGGTTGGGATACAACCAAAGAATTGCTTCTTTCTATGGCTGATAATATATAATTTAAAAAAGTGGCTTATTTTATTATATATAAATAAGCCACTTTTTGTTAAACATAAAATGCATCAGCCTCTGACAAATTCTTGAATGGCTATCTGTAAATCCTCACAAGTTAACAAAGAGAGTCGTTGTCTTTCTTCTTTTTCTTTTGCAATTTGAGAAGAAAATACTGCATTTTCCTGCCATTCCATAAATCTTTCTGCTGCTACTGCCATAGTATGTTCTAATAATCGTCTTGCTTCTCTACCATTTCCAAAATTTTCATCTTTCACTCTTTCCTCAAAAAAAGGAAGTAATACTTTTTCCCACCCCTTTTCTAATCGAAAAGTTGCATTATTTGCCAATGCTTCAAAAATGGTAAGCATTTCTTGGGCAGAATAAGGCGAAAAATGTACAGTAAAAGTAATTCTGCTTGCAATCCCCGGATTTTCATCTAAAAATCGTTTCATTTTATTATTTTTTTCGTTAATATCTCCACCATATCCCGCAAATATAATCAGTTTATCATGGCTGTGTTCTTCCACTTCAATACAAAGTTGTGCCAATGCCTCCTGTGAAAAATTATCTGTTCTTTCTGTTTCATTGTAATTGACAAGGGAATAGGCTTCATCAATAATAATAATATCATTTGTTTCAAATATTTGATGCACTCTATCAGAAGTTTGTCCTACATATTTTGCTTTTAATTGTGTTCCTGTTACATATGCCATACTTCCCCCAGAAAGCAATTCTTCTTCAATCATCATTTCTGCAAAATATCTAGCAGATGTGGTTTTTGCTGTGCCGGGAGGCCCAATAAAAGCTAATACTTTATGAATGGGAGGAGTAGGCAAATGATAATCTTCTCTTTTTTTTGCAAATTGATAAACAGCACCTAGTTTGCATAAGGTATGTTTCATTTCTTCTTGTCCGATAACATTTTGACAAAGTCTATGGTAGGCAGCCGTTTCTTTTGGGGAAACATCCATAACTTTTTGCTTTTGTCGTTCCGGTGTCTGGTGATTTAGATGGTATTTTCCGTATTCTAAATATGCTTTTAAAAATTCATATTCTTGTACAGAAAGCCTTTTTTCAAATTTATTGCCAACTTCTGAAATATCTGCATTTGCTAATAATTCTAAAAATTTTAATCTATCATTGTTAAATTTCATAACACCACTATCATTGATAATGGCAAAATCAAACCCTTGATTTTTATAAACAGCATATATTTTTTGTATCGTAAGACAAGCTTCTTCTGTTGGTGTTTTTGAAACATACATTGCATTTTCAAAAGAACGCTGTTCTAATTCTTTTAATTTTTTTTCTTCCATATGCTTCCCTCTTTTTTATTCTGTATAGCTGCTGTCACTTTGCATACTAATCATTTTTGACTGTTCATTCCATGTTACACCAAAGTCAATTTCTTTGGCTAAATCTCGTAATTTAAAATAAGTATTTCCTTCTATATTATAAGCCATTAAAGATTTTTCTACATCATTAAAATATAAGGTTCCATTGGAAAATACTGCTGTTTTATTTTTTGCAACACCTTTTTGTAACTCTCCGCCTGCTACCGTATAAGGTGTGTTTGTTACAACATTGATAGCTCTTTCTGTTTCATTCCAAAGTGTATTGAATTGTTTTTGTGTGCCGTTTAATGCCATTGCTACATCTCTTAATTTAAAATATGTAAAGTCATTGATAATATAAGCATCAAAAGAGACTTCTTTTTTATCCACTAATACTTTTGTAGAAGAAGCAAAAGCTGGTTGCTCCTGTGCTGATGCAAGTGGTGTGGACTCTGTTGGTATTTCTGGCTCAAATATAACAGGCGCATTATCTGGTTCCTTTGGTTGTGATGGTGTTGTTTGTTCTGGTGTTTGCGTTGGCTGTGATGGTGTTGTTTGTTCTGGTGTTTGCGTTGGCTGTGATGGTGTTGTTTGTTCTGGTGTTTGTGTTGGCTGTGATGGTGTTG
>CAJUKL010000002.1:58864-86483 GCA_910587195.1 uncultured Clostridia bacterium
TGGTGTTTGTGTTGGCTGTGATGGTGTTGTTTGTTCTGGTGTTTGTGTTGGCTGTGATGGTGTTGTTTGTTCTGGTGTTTGTGTTGGCTGTATAGGGTTTGGAATTTGTTCTCCTGTGTTATCCTTTTTTGCATAGTAATTCATAACTGCTACTTTACAATTTTGTCTATTATCTAATAGATCCCGCAAACTAAAATAAAAACTGCCTTTTACCCCATATTTTTCATTTAATAAAAGTTCTTCTCCAATTTCTGCTGCAACATCATCTTTATAGATTCCCTGCCCTATGTATAAATCAATATCTGTATTTTTGACTTCTTCTGTCCACCATTTGACAAGCGTTTCATAATCGGCTGCTGCTGTTCCTCTTGCCCAATAAATTTGTGGCACAATATAATCTACATATCCATTTTTAATCCATGTTCTAACATCACCATAAACAGCATAATAGCCCTCTGCGCCTTTTGTATCCGAGCCGGTGCTGTCTGAGCCTTTATTTTTCCAGATACCCATAGGACTTATTCCAAATGCAACTTCTGGTTTGATAGATTGTATGGTTTCGTGAACTCTACGAATCATATCATTGACATTTGCCCTTCTTTGATTTGCTTGTTGTCCATCCTGTGTTTCTCCCTCATTTAAAGGATAGCCATTTGGATAAAAATAGTCATCAAAGTGAATGGCATCGACATTATAATTTGTTACAATTTCTGCTACAGTATCACAAATATGTTGTTTTACTGCTTCATTTGCAGGGTCATAATATAAACCATTATTATAAGAAATCACCCAATCTTGATGAAGTCTTGCCGGATGATTTTCTGCTAGGACATTTAAATCTGTGCCACTGGTTGTAATGCGATAAGGATTGAGCCAAGCGTGAAATTCAATTTCTCTTTTATGTGCTTCTTCAATCATAAATGCCATAGGGTCATAACCGGGATTTTGTCCTTGGGTTCCTGTTAATATTTCAGACCATGGATTGATTTGGGAAGGATAAAAAGCGTCTGCCTTTGGACGCATTTGTACCGCAATGGTATTTAATCCCATTTTTTTGATTTCATCTAACTTTGTAATAAATTCTTGTTTTTGTTTTTCTGCATCATTTTGTACAGAAGGATAGTCTGCACTGTAAACGGTAGAAATCCAAACAGCTCGCATATCTGCTGTTTGTGTTGTTGCTTGTTCTGCTTCTTTTAATGCTTCTGCTTCTTGTGGTATCAAAGCGCAAGCACTTAATAAAGATATACTTAATAATACAGAGATACATCTTTTAAATTTTTTCATGCTAATAAATCCTTTCTTTTAGTATTTTTTCTATTATAACATCATTTTTTGCAGCTGTCTTTATTATTTTATAATAAGGTAGGGTAACTGCATAAAAAATATTGTATATAAAAAAATTTAGAATCTGTTGCGTTTGCAAAAAGAAAAGTTTAGGGTCAAGCCCTTTTTAAAGGGCTTGCAAGAGTTTGAGTTGCAAAACGTCCAGTGGACGTTTGTTCTGCAACGACCGGAATGAAATGTAGACTGGAGCGAAGTGTAGACCTGGAGGAACTTTTCACAAGTGAAAAAAGTTCCTCCAAGAACTTCTGACTTTTGTTAAGCTCATAATAAATTTAATATTGACAAATAACAAAAAACGACTACAATAATAATAGAAAAAGAAAAAGCGTTGAGCAAGAGTAAGTACATAATAAAATCGCTTTCAGAAAATTGGTGTTTGATGCAAACCAATACAGTTTTATTGTTGGAATGGACTTGTGAGCAGAAACAGAAATTCTTTTTTAGAATAGTATGCAACTCGGGTTCTCCCGTTATAGAGAATATTGTATGATTGTGCAATAAAAGTGGGTTATTTAGATAACCAATTGAGGTGGCACCACGTAACAAAATTTACGTCCTCTACATATTTTTCGGAATATGTAGAGTTTTTTTATTATCAGCAAAAAAGGAGAGAAAACAATGTCAGAACAAAAAAAGATTATATTTAGTGGAATGCAGCCTTCTGGGCTAATTACATTAGGCAACTATCTAGGTGCGCTTAATAACTGGAAAAAGCTACAAGATGAGTACCATTGTCTTTATTGCATTGTAGATATGCATGCCATTACCATCCGTCAAGACCCTATCAAATTAAGAAAACAAGCAAAAGAGTTATTATTGCAATATTTAGCAGTAGGGTTAGACCCTAAAAAAAGTATTTTATACTACCAGTCACACGTACCATGTCATGCAGAACTTGGCTGGATATTAAATTGCTATACGTATATGGGAGAGTTAAACAGAATGACCCAATTCAAAGAAAAATCACTTTCCCATGCAGACAACATTAATGCTGGTTTATTTACCTATCCTGTTTTAATGGCAGCAGACATTTTATTATATCAAACTGATTTAGTACCTGTTGGAGAAGACCAAAGACAACATTTAGAAATCACAAGGGATATTGCTTCCCGTTTTAATGGCATTTATGGTGATGTATTTAAAATTCCAGAGGCATACATTGGCAAAGTTGGTGCCAGAATTATGGCATTACAAGACCCAAGCAAAAAAATGTCAAAATCAGATGAAAACAAAAATAACACCATTGCTTTATTAGATGAGCCAGCAGTCATTATGAACAAAATAAAAAGAGCCATGACAGACTCCGAAAATGAAGTCCGTTACAGTGAAGAAAAACCGGGCATTAGAAATTTATTAGACATTTACTGTGCTGTCACAGGGGAAAGTATAGCAGCAGCCGAAAAAGAATTTGCAAATGCAGGTTATGGTACTTTCAAACAAGCGGTAGGAGAAGCTGTTGTAGCAAATTTAGAGCCAATTCAGCAAAAAGTAAAAGAATTGGAAAAAAATCAAGATTATATTAACGAAGTTATCAAAGAAGGAGCAGAAAAAGCATCTCATCTTGCCCAAAAAACCCTAAAAAAAGTACAGAAAAAAATTGGTTTTACGCTTTCTTGACGCTTTCTTGAAAGAAAGCTTAGCAAAGAACTTTGACTTCGTTCGACGGAAAATGAACAAAAACTTAAGTTGAACTTACACTGTAGGCAATCGGAAAAAACTTTCGATTTGTTCCGTTTGCAAAAGGTAAAGTTTAGGGTCAAGCCCTTTTCAAAGGGCTTGCGAGAGTTTGAGTTGCAAAACGTCCAGTGGACGTTTTGCAACGACTGGAATGAAATGTAGACCAGAGCTCTCAAGGTTTTTCTACGCTTGGAAGCGTGTTTTTGAAGGGAGTTCAGAACCGACCAGAGCCAAGTGTAGACATGGAGGAACTTCCGACTTTCGTTAAGTTCATAATAAACCAGTTTTTGCAAAGATATAATTTTTTAAGTTTTTATTCTATTCCATATTAAGGTAAGCAAATATGATTATGACATATGATTTTATACAAACAGCAAAACACAACAAAATTTTTCGCTCCCAAATAGATAAAGCTCTTTTAAGCAATTTTAAGGTTGAAATTTGTACAAATATGCATAAATTAACCTTTTTCCCTGCATCACAAACGGTAACCATTATGGCTAAATCAGATGCAAATATTTTTAAACACAAAATTATTCCTAAAAAAATCACTTATCAAGCATTAATAAAAATGCTTAACGGTGAATGGGATAACATTGTTCCTGATGATATTATAGACTTGTGATAATTCGAAAGGTTATTTTAAGTTTTATACAATAGAGCACTTTCTAAAAATGGAGTTTTTATAAAAATCTATATAAAAAATATTAAGTTTTATAAAAAGCAGCCGATAGTATAAGAAATAATAGTGTGACATCGGGCTTATTGAAAAAAGTACAAAGGTACTTTTTTCAGTAAGCCTTTTTTTATGCAGAAAGGAGCAAAAAAATGAAAATTATAGGAAAAGAAAATGAAGCAATTGTATATGGTGAAATCATTGAAGATTCTGCTATAGAGCAAATAAAAATGCTATGTGACCAAACATTTTCTAAAAATAGTAAAATAAGGATTATGCCAGATGTTCATACTGGTGCGGGTTGTACCATTGGTATGACTATGACAATTACAGATAAAATTGTGCCAAACATTGTAGGGGTAGATATTGGCTGTGGTATGTATACCATTTGTTTAGGAAAACAACCGATTACTTTAGAAAAATTAGATGAAGTAGTGCATACCATTCCTGCTGGTAAAAATGTTTGGGAAGGCAGGCAAAAAAAATTTGATTTAACCGTATTAAATTGTTATCGAAATTTAAAAGATACCAAACGAATGGGCAAAAGCATGGGGACACTTGGAGGCGGAAATCATTTTATAGAAATTGATAAAACAGCAGATGGCACACAATACATGGTAATCCATACGGGAAGCCGTAACCTGGGAAAGCAGGTTGCAACATATTATCAAGAAATTGCAATCGATTTACAAAGAGGAAAAGAAGAATATTTTAAGCAAAGAAAAGAGATGATAGCACAATATAAAGAACAAGGAAAACGAAAGGAATTAAAAGAAGAACTTAAAAAAATTACATGGATACCAAAACCTTTAGAAATTCCAGAAGAATTATGTTTTTTATATGGGGAATATATGGAACAGTATTTGCAAGATGTAGCTATTTGTCAGCAGTTTGCAAGGGAAAACAGAGAATTAATTGCAGAAAAAATCATACAAAAAATGGCATGGGAAACCTCAGAAGCATTTCATACAGAACATAATTACATTGATATTCACGAAAAAATTGTCAGAAAGGGAGCAATTTCTGCAAAAAAAGGAGAAAAGGTTTTAATTCCTATCAATATGAGAGATGGCAGTATTTTGGCAGTTGGAAAGGGAAATGAAGCATGGAATCGTTCTGCACCACACGGCGCAGGCAGACTTTTTAGCAGAGGAGAAGCAAAAAAACGTTTTACTTTAGAAGAATATCAAAAGGAAATGGAAGGAATTTATACCACTTCTGTAACTGAAAAAACATTAGATGAGTCTCCTATGGCTTATAAAAAATTAGAGGATATTATTAACGTTATAGGGGAAACAGTAGAAGTTTTGGAAATTATGAAACCGATTTATAATTTTAAAGCAGAATGATATTGCAAAAAAAGAAATAATATTGTATAATAAAAAACGTTTCTAAATAATGAGATGTTCCTTGCATAACCATCTCTATAAAAAACAGGGAGGATTTTAAAATGAAAGTAGAGTCAAAAAGAAAAATCACTACAAAAATGGTGGCATATACAGCCATTGTTGCAGCAGTATATGCTGTTACAACACTTGCAATTGCTCCATTAAGCTTTGGAGCAATTCAGCTTCGTTTTTCAGAAGTGCTTGTATTACTAGCATTTCTTGATGCAGGATTTGCACCAGGGTTGATATTAGGCTGTGTTATTGCAAATGCATTTAGCCCTATGGGAATGGTAGATGTTGTCTTTGGTACTGCTTGTACCACAGCCGCATTAATTGGCATTACAAAGTCAAAAAATCTTTTTGTAGCAACATTATGGCCTACCATTTGCAATGCTTTTATTGGAGTAGAATTGTATCTTGTACTGGATTTACCTTTGTTATTTTCTATGGCAACGGTAGCACTGGGAGAATTTGCAGTTGTTACTTGTATTGGTTATCCTTTATTTAAAAAAATAATAAGTCATGAAAAATTGGTAGAACAGTTAAAAATAAATGTATAATGCAATGAAAGAACTTGTGGGAATAGAACAAGTTCTTTTTACCTTCTAGGAGGAAAAAAATGAAAAAAGAAGAAAATCTTGGACGTTTTATTAGCATAGTATTAAGGCACAAACCAGAAAGCATTGGAATTACTTTAGATGAACATGGCTGGGCAGATGTGGACACCCTAATAAAAGCCATGAACGAACATAAAAAATATATTGACAGGGCAATGTTGGAAAAAATTGTAGCAGAAAATGATAAAAAAAGATATTCTTTTGATAAAAACCATTGCAAAATCAGAGCAAATCAAGGACATTCCATTCCTGTCAATTTGGAATTAGAAAAAAAGATACCACCAGAAATATTATATCATGGAACAGCAACACGATTTTTAGAAAATATTCAAAAAAGTGGGATATTAAAAATGGGAAGGCAATATGTACATTTATCAAAAGATATGCAAACTGCAAGCAAGGTAGGACAAAGGCATGGAAAAGTAATTGTATTAAAAGTGGATACTAAAAAAATGGTGCAAGATGGCTATGATTTTTATTTATCTAAAAATGGTGTCTGGCTTTGTGAAACAGTGCCACCACAATATTTATTAAAACCTTGAAACTTCGTTTCAAACTCTCCTTCCTTTCTTGAAAGAAAGGAAGCGAAAGAACTTTAACTTTGTTTAACAGAAGCAGAACGAAAATTGTAATGAAACTATAACGGAAAGCACGGAAATCAATTTTTGTTCGCCGTAGGCGATTTAAAGTTTTTTGCCAAGCTTTTTTTCAAAAAAGCTTGCGGGGTTCTGAACGTCCGGTGGACGTTCGCTTAGAACCGACCGGAGTGAAGTGTAGACCAGGCAGAGCCCGATAGTCATTTTAAACAAAAAAATACCACAAAATATTAAAATTTTTTAAAAATTAATTTCCCTGAACGGAAAGCTATTGGAAAAATCAAAAAAACTTGAAAAAAAGCAAAAGAACTTTAAACAACGCATAAACTGGACGGAGTCCACAAAAAAGACTTTATTGACAAACTGACCTTGCGAACAAAGTCCGCAAGGTCTTTATTTTTACAATTCTTCTCCATTTGTTTCAATTACTTTTTGATACCATACAAAAGATTTCTTTTTTGTTCTTTTTAAAGTACCCTTTCCTTCATTATCCAGGTCTACATAAATAAAACCATATCTTTTTTTCATTTCTCCAGAACTTGCACTTACCAAATCAATACAACCCCAAGAAGTATACCCCATTAATTCTACTCCATCTAACTCCACAGCATCTTTCATTGCTTTGATGTGGTCACGATGATAGTTGATACGATAGTCGTCATCAATAGAGCCATCTGGTTTTGGAGTATCCACAGCACCAAAACCATTTTCAACGACAAACAATGGTTTTCTATATCTGTCATACACTTGATTTAATGTAATACGAAGTCCTAACGGGTCAATCGCCCAGCCCCAATCACTACATTTTAAATAGGGATTTTTTGCTGATGCAAATAAATTTCCTGCTCCCTTTTCCTGCTTTTGGTCAACATCAACACATCTTGTATTGTAGTAGGAAAATGAAACAAAATCAACTGTATTTTCTTGTAAAAGTTTTAAATCTTCTTTTTCCATCACAGGCATACAGTTTTCTCTTTCCATCAATTTTAAGCCATAATTAGGGTATTTCCCTTGTACTTGCACATCTACAAATAAATATTCTTCTCTGTCTGTACAAAGTGCTTCCCAAACATTTTCCGGTTTACAATTATAAGGATAGGTACTACCTGCTGCAAACATACAGCCTATTTTATTATCACTATCAATTTCATGTGCTATTTTTGTTGCAAGTGCACTTGCAACCAGTTCATGATGCGCTGCCTGGTATTTTACTGCTTTTTCATTTTCTCCTTCTTCAAAGCAAATACCAGCTCCCATAAAAGGCGCATGTAATATCATATTGATTTCATTAAAGGTCAGCCAATATTTTACCAGTCCTTTAAATCTTGTAAACAAAGTACGGCATAAATTTTCATAAAATCCTATCATTTTACGATTTCTCCAGCCACCATATGTTTGAATTAAATGCATAGGGCAATCAAAATGTACTATGGTTACAAGAGGCTCAATTCCATATTTATGGCACTCTTGAAACAAAGATTCATAAAAAGCTAATCCTTTTTCATTGGGTATTGTTTCATCACCATTTGGAAAAATTCTGCTCCAGGCAATGCTTAAACGATAGACTTTAAATCCCATTTCTGCAAATAATTTAATATCTTCTTTATAATGATGGTACATATCAATCCCCAATTTTGCAGGATATTCATAGCCCGGCAAAAAGTCATACATTTTCATTTTTCCAGAAATGACTTTTCCTCTGTCATCCCCTTTTGGACAAACATCAACATTTGCTAAACCTCTACCATCTGCATCAAAACCGCCTTCACATTGATTGGCTGCCGTTGCACCGCCCCACAAAAATCCTTTTGGAAATCCCATACTTTTTTCCTCCTTTTTGCTTAGTGCATAATTGTGATAATTTTATCACCATACTCTGCTGTTTTTTGTTCTTCCGTAATCATGTCTAAAAAGTCATCTGCATTTGTTACAAGTACAGGTGTTTCAATAGAATAACCTTCTGCCGCAATCGCATCCTTATCAAATTCTACTAAAACATCACCAACAGAAATTTTATCACCTTGTTGTGCTTTTGCAGTAAAATGTTTTCCGTTCAATTCTACTGTATTCATGCCAATATGAATTAACATTTCTACACCATCATCGGAAGTAATGCCCATAGCATGGAGGGTAGGGAAAATTGTTGTTAAAATGCCATTGACTGGAGAAACAACCTTTCCTTCTTCTGGTACAATGACAACACCTTTTCCTAAAATTCCCATTGCAAACGCCTCATCTTTACATTCTGTTAAAGGAAGTACATTTCCTTTTAAAGGGCTTGCAATCACTTCTTTTTTGAGTAAAGCAGGTTGTGCTGGTGCTTCTGGCTGTGTTTCTAGTGCTTGTGTATTGTCTGGTGCTGTTTGTTTTTCACGATAGACCACAAACATCATAACAAATGCTAATACCATAGCGATGGCTGCACCACTAATTGCTACAATAATATTGCCGTTTGTACCATCTGGATTTATCATTGCTGGAAATTCAAAAATACCCATGCCACCTGCAAAGAATTTTCTAAAGTTAAAATGTCCATAATAGCCACCTACGATTGCCCCCACAATACAGCTAATAATAAATGGCTTTTTCATTGGTAAAGTAATACCATAAATAGCAGGTTCTGTTACACCAAAAATACTAGAAATAACGTTTGGTAATGCTAATTCTTTTATTTTTTTATCTTTTGATTTACAGAAAATTGCTAATACAACACCTGCTGTTGCAAAAGTACAACCAAAGAATGGCATCATAATATTATCATATCCTAAAGTTACCATGTTATTAATATAAACAGGAATAAAGCCCCAATGCATACCAAAAATAACAAGAATTTGCCATGTACCACCTACAACTGCACCTGCTAACAATGGGCTAAATTCTCTGATTTTAAATACAAACTGAGAAATCAGCATAGAGCCAAAAGTTGTAACAGGGCCGATTAATAAAAATCCTACTGGCAATGCCACTAACAATACCAACATTGGTACAAAAAAGAATTTTACTAAATCTGGTATAAATTTTCCAAAAAACTTTTCGCACTTGGAAGCAAAATAAACAATAAAAATAACTGGAATAACCATTGAAGTATAATCCATACCAATCATTGGTAATCCTAAAAATGTCATATAAATATCTGATTCAAACACCGTTCCGGCAAATAGGGTATATAATGGTTCTCCTGCTGCGGATAAACTGCTTCCCTGCAAAGCTGGATAACACATTGCTGCACCGATTGCCAAGCCAAGCATTGGTTTTAAGCCAAATTTTTTTGCAGAAGTATAACCTAAAAACATAGGCAAAAACATAAATAATGCATCACCAATACCATTTAACATGGTATAAATCCCGGCTGCGTCTGTGTATAAGCCTAATGCTACAAACAAGGCATTTAATCCCTTGAGCATACCACAGGCAGACATAACACCTAAAATGGGCTGGAAAATGTTAGATACAATATCAATTAAATTGCTTTTTTTCTCTTCCTCCTCAGAAGATGCTGCTTTGTTTTCCAAGCCAATCAGTGGACAAACATCCGCATAAACATCTGCAACATGATTGCCTATGACAACTTGATATTGACCACCGCTTTTCATTACAGTTACAACGCCGTCCATGTTTTTTAACACATCATCATTTGCTTTGCTTTCATCTTTGAGTTTAAAGCGCAAACGTGTAATGCAATGTGTCAAACCGCTTACATTGTCTTTTCCTCCAATTTGTTTTACAATTTCCTTTGCTAATGCTTCATACTTACCCATACTTTTTCCTCCATTCTTGATAAATAATATTTATAAAATGAAGGTTTGGCCAACTGAATGTCACCATCCTAGAATTACCGATTTTGTCTGATTGCTTTTTCAATATGGATTGTCAAATATAATTGTTCTTCTTCACTTACTGCATAAGAATAAGTTGTAGCAATATATGCCGTAATTTTTAAAGTACATTCATAAGCAGATTTATATTTTGTTTTAACAAGAGCTAACAAGTCTTCTTCTTCCTGTCCTTCATAATTGTTTTTTTGAAACAATCTTAAAGCAAAAAATTTTAAATGGGTTACAAATCTATGATAATAGACAGAATCCTCATCAAATTTCATTTGAAAATGATATTTTACAATATTTACAATTTGATGAATCAGCTTTGTTACTTCGCCAATTTCCTGTATGCCATTATGATTATCGTCCATTTGTGCATTAACAATATGTAAGGCAATAAATCCAGCTTCATCTTCTGGTAAACGAATATCAAATGCTTCTTCTATCATATCCAATGCTTTTAAACCAATTTGGAATTCTTCTCTATAAAATTTTTTAATATCCCATAACATAATATTTTTAACGCAAATACCTTCTCTTTGTCGAATAATTGCCATATGCATATGGTCTAATAAAGTAATATAGATAAAATCATTCAAATTTCTTTCTGCCTTTGTTCTAGCATACTCAATAATTTTTTCACTTACTTCTACATACTCCATAGGAATGTCTTTTAAAAGTTGCTGTAATTTTGTGTTTGTGTCTTTATTTTCTAAAGCAAACACTTTGTCAATTTTTTCTTCTTCAATTTTGTCGCCAACTCTTTTTTTAAAAGCAATGCCACAGCCCATTACAATTTTTTCTGCTTTTCCTTCGTATATGACAACTACATTATGATTGAGTATTTTTCCAATTTTCATGTAATCCTCTCCTAAAAAAAACCTGTTCATACAAAAACAATAAGACAAATAAAAATTTATCTTAATTTTTGTATAAACAGGTCTAGCTTGTACTGAAACAATCACTATCCATTTTTTATCATTGTATCGAACTCTTTTGCTTTTGTCAAGCACTTTTTAAAATTTTTTTACGCTTTCTTAAAAGAAAGCTTAGCAAAGAACCTTTGTGCAAAACTTCGTTTTGCTGCTGTACGTTAGGCTTGGTTAGGCTTGAACAGTTGTTTTAGATAAACGACAACAGGACATCATTCGTTAAAAAATTTGTTCTGTTCTGTTTGCAAAAGAAAAAAGGAGTGGTCAGTTTTTTTCAAAAAGCTTGCAGAGTTTGACTTGCAAAACGTCCAGTGAAAATTTTGCAACGACCGAAACAAAGTGTAAACCAGCCTTTCAAAGCTTTTACGCTTTTCTGTTTCTTTTTCAGTAAAATCATAACAAAACTACTTTTTTATCAAACTGAATTTTATTATGTTGTTATACTAGAAAATTTTGCAAAAATATGATATCCTATTTTTATGTAATCTCTTAAGTGGAAAAGGGAGGCTATTTTTTATGAAAATTTATCAGCATGCATTTACATTTCCACAAGAATTTATGGAAAGAATAAAAATAGAACCATTAAAATTATGAAATATTTCTATGGATATTTTGATTCTACTCTTTTTGATATTAAGCTATCATTCATTTTTAGTTATTTACTTTTATAAAAAAGGGGTGTTAAAATTGGACGTAAAAGACTTACTGGAATTATTAGAAAAGGAAGAAGTAATCGAAAAAATTAAAGAGATTGTAAGCAAAGACCCAAAAAAACCATCTAAATCTCAAAAAAATATAACACCTAACGAAACAAAAGAAAAAAAACAAGAAGAAAAATTATTTAAGGAAAAAGAAGAAAAACTGAAAAGACAAATTTCTATACTTAATGATGAAAAAGCACAAATACAGGCTTTACTTTTAGCAAAACACAAAGAATATCAACAAGAAGCCAATACTTTAGAAAATAAAAACCAGCAATTACAGCAGCAAATTGATAGCCTACAGCAACAAAATCAAAGGTTAACACAACAAAATGAAGCCTTGTTAGAAGAACAACTAGAAAATGAACTAGAAGAAGAATTGACTGAAACAATAGAGCAATTAAAAAAAGAAGTATTTAATTTAAAAGAAACCAAACGAATCTTAACAGATACAATCGCCAGCAGCGGTAGAGAAAAAGAATCTTTAAAAAAGAATCTTCTAAAATTAAAAACAGAGTTGCAAAGACTTCAAAATGAAAATATTACCCTTCTTTCTAACCTAAAGCAAAAAGAACAAGAAGAAATGAGATATCAAATCGAACTGGAAAACAAAGACAAAACAGCAGAATATTACAAAATAAAATATCAAAATATTGATCATTATTTTGAATCATATCGGGCATTAGGGGAAAACATACATCATGACTTGGAAAGGGTTTTAAGTAAACAAAGTCCCGAAACTTTTTTTTGTTATGGGACGCAATGGACAAATATTGAAGCACTATGGGAGCTAATTAGTTTTAAGTTAAATAAATATCAACCAGAAGAAATTCGTGTTTTAAGTAGCATTTTTGACTATTTCTTTACTTGTTACGAAAGCATCAATACCAATTATGAAAGGCTGCATGTGAAAATAGGCGATGAATTTGATGAAGATATACATACAAGGGCATCAAACAGCGCTGTCACAGGAAATATTAAAGAAATTCTTTTAAAAGGTTATAAAGGTATCCGCAATGGAAAAATTAAAAAATCAATCGTCCGAATGTAAGGGCAAAAGGGAGGATATATAAAATGGAAATAGCAACAAAAAGTACCAACAGCATTTTTGTCAATGAGGACTTTTTTGTAAAACTCATTGCATTGGAGCAAGAGGAAAGAACAAGAAATTGTATTCCTATGATGCAGGAGTTATTAGAAAAATTAAGTGATATTACAGAAAAGGAATTTGTAACCATAAAAAACAAGCCAGTGCTTTATAACAAAACCTATAATTTTTTAATTGCAGATACCAGAAGATGGTTTTGTTCTGATACAGAATTTAACTATGAACTTTTTCGCAAAGAAAACAAGCCTATTGGAAGACCCATGTTAGAAGCGGAAGCCTATGACTTATTTTTTATTAAAAGAAACAATCCGCTTGTATTTTATAACAGTAGCAGTAATCCTGATTTTAACAGCAGCTATTCCAATAATTGGTATTGGATAAAAAATAAAAATATTGATACCAATAGCTATACCTATTATCATTCTGTTGCTTGCAGATACCAAAACCATACTTCTGAAAATGGTGGTTTTGTAATGTGCCATGATGGAACATCTGGCAATAGTCCTTTTAGTGATTCCACCACTTTAAACATTCCGGTTTGCGACTGTCAAGAAAATATTTCTGCAGCAGAAGTTTTAATTAGTGAAGGACTTATTCCAAAAGGACTGACAGAAAAAGAAGAAAAAATATTAGAAGAAATGATAGTATTCTATAAAAATAAGCTGATAAAATTAGACGAGTACGGTTTTTTAGATACCAGCGTTCTTTTGGAAAGTGTAAAAAAAGATAAAATCAAAACCTTTCAATCCATTCCACTCAACAGAGAAGAAGTTGGAGAATATTTAAAATCAAACACCATACAGCTTACTAGTGAAACAAAAAAATTGTTTGTCAATCAATTTTTAGAATGTGACTATCTGAGAGCCGATATTGACCCCTACGACGAAAAAATTGTAGAAGACCCAAACAGAGGTCATTGGGATTTATGGACAGAAGAACCAAAATCAAACAGCATTAAAATTACTGTTAATTCTCCTTTTGTGGGCAGAAATCCCATCAGCGATATTAAAGAAGATGGCATTATTGGCATTGATTTTGGTACCAAAAGCACTGTTGTGGTTTATCAAGATGGGGATGACAACATTCTTCCTATGCGTGTTGGCAGAGGAAAATATCGAAAAGAGATTAAAAAATCAGATTATGAAAATCCAACTGTTATGGAATTTGTTGATATTCAAAACTTTATGAAAAGATACAATGCCAGAGAAGGCAGACCTGAAACACTTTGGAGTGATTTGACAGTTTCTCACAGAGCTTCTGAGCAGCTTAAAGATGGAAAAGATAGTAACAAATATTATACCTTTTTCAGTGACTTAAAACAATGGAGTGGAGATAAACATCGTAAAATTAGAATCAAAGATGATAGTGGTTATGAAACAGTATTACCCGCATTTATTGATATTGAAGATGGTGAATTTAACCCTATTGAATTATATGCTTATTATTTAGGAATTTTTATCAACAATATGTATAAGGGAATTTATCTCAATTATTTGCTTTCTTTCCCTGTCACATATGAAAAAAGTATTCGGGAAAAAATTATTCATTCTTTTGAGCGAGGCATTAAAAAATCGCTTCCTGATGAAGTATTAAAAGATAAAGAAATCATGTCAAAATTCCGCATTACCCAAGGAGCCAGCGAACCAGCAGCTTATGCCATTTGCGCATTAGAAAGCTATGCTTTTGAGCCAGAAGAAGGTGAAAAAATTCCTTATGCTATTTTTGACTTTGGTGGTGGCACCACAGACTTTGACTTTGGTATTTGGAGATATGCAGAAGGGAAAGAAGCCAGAAGATATGATTATGTAATTGAACACTTTGGAGCAGGTGGCGACCAATATCTCGGCGGTGAAAATTTATTAGAACTTCTTGCATTTCATGTTTTCAAAAAAAATAGAAATAAACTTTTAGAAGAAGATATTTCTTTTTATAAACCGGCAGAATGTAAGGATTTTGCAGGAAGTGAAGCCCTATTGAGCAATTCTCAAGAAGCAAAATTAAACACAAAACAGTTGATGGAAAAATTAAGAGATTTATGGGAAAACAATTTGGAAGAAGGCAACAGTATTGAAGAAGGTTTAATTGAATTGATGTTGTTTACCAATTCTGGAGAAGAAAAACCAAATTCTCCTTTAGAAGTGGACAAAGAAGAATTACTCAAAATAGTAAGAGATAGAATTGAAGTAGGAGTAAAAAATTTCTTTGATGCTTTAACTTCCAGCTTTTTAAACAAAGAAGAAATTAGTTGTATTAATATTTTCCTTGCTGGAAATTCTAGCAAATCTCCGATTGTGCGAGAATTATTTGAAGAATACATTGCAGAAAAAACAAGTGAAATGAAACAAACTTTTCACTGTAAACAAGATAATGACTTTTTTATGATTTATCCACCACTGGGTACAGAAGAAGCAGAAAGAATCCAAGCAGAAAGAGGAATTATCATCAACCGAGATGCTGTGACAGAACCAACTGGAAAAACAGGTGTTGCATTTGGCTTAATTGAAGGAAGACCTAGTTCTAAAATAAAAGTAGTTTCTGAAATTAAAAGTGATGATGAAGTAAAGTTTAAGTATTATCTTGGGGTTCGAAACAGAAAGAAATTTTTTGAATGTATTATTGACAGAAACACAGCTTATAACGAATGGAATGCTTTTATAGATGCATGTGTTGCAGATTTTGAAATTTATTATACTTCTCTGCCAGAAGCAACCACAAAAAATAGTCTTGCGATTGAAGAAGCAAAGAAAAAAATATGTCGTATTGACGCCACAAGTGAGGAAGCAGAAATTTATATTCGCTTTGTAAATCCAACCATGATAGAATATGTTGTAGCAACAGAAGAAGGAATTGCGCAAGGAAAATATTTAGGAGAAATTACTAAACTAGAATTTTAACATTATTTTATCCCTATTTGATTCTCCTTTTTATCAATCAAATAGGGATTATTTTATATCTTAAAAATAGAAAGGGTGAATCTATGAAGCGGTGCAAAGGAATTTTATTTTTTGCCTTACTCACTGCAAGTTATTTATACTGGCAGGACAACGGAATTATGGTTACAAAATATTGCTACCAAAATAAAAAAGTACCATCTTCTTTTTCTGGCTATCGCATTTTACAATTATCTGATTTACAAAATAAAGTATTTGGCAAACATCATAAAAAAATTGTTTCAGTGATACAAAAACAAAAACCAGACTGTATTGTAATTACTGGTGACTTATTAGATAGAAATCGGACAAACATAGATTCTGCAACAGAACTTATTTCCTATCTTGTTAAAATTGCACCTGTTTATTATGTTTCCGGAAATCATGAACATCAGTCTGGAAAATATCATGATTTACTTCCTCTTTTAAAGGAAAATGGTGTTTTTATTTTAGAAAATAACAAAGAAACCATTACAAAAGGAAATGAAAAAATTTCTCTTTTGGGAATTAAAGACAAGTCTGTTAATGCAAACTATCAAAAAGTATTATCTGTTTTATCGAAAGCAGAACAAACAGAGTTTCAAATATTACTTTCTCACAGACCAGAATTACTTTCTGTTTACAGTCAATATGATATAGATGTTGTATTTGCAGGTCACGCACATGGCGGACAAATTCGTATTCCCTATATTGGTGGAATTTTTGCACCACACCAAGGTTTTTTCCCAAAATATACCAGTGGTATGATAACAAAAAACCATACCACAATGATAGTAAGTAGGGGATTGGGAAATAGTACCTTTCCTTTTCGTATCCATAATAGACCAGAACTTGTTATTTTAACCTTAGAATAATTACATAAAAATTTTTTGCAAGAATTATTCTTTTATAAAATGTACAATATTTTTTATACCATTACCCTAATTAACTGACACTCCCATGCCTAAAGGCATGGGGTTCTTAATTACATAAACTTCTAAATATACTCGAAAGCATATAAAACTAATCTACTTCATTAAGACTTTCACTATCAAAGATACCATTGTATCCATTAACGATAGTATAAGGCTCGCGTCAAAACCTTTTATTTTCATGGTTTTATTATACCATTTCTTGTTCATAAAAGCAATATTAACATATACTAATCAAATATTGAAATAAAAAAAATGCTTTCATCCCCCCCTAAAGGAGTGGGCTTTTCGCATTTAGCTTGTAATAAAAATGTTGACATTAGTAATAAAATATGTTTAAATACACCTAAAAATGGAGATTGCTATAATAGAAAGTGGTATAGCAAAAAAGAGAAAGGAAGATATTAATGATAAAAAATCCAATCGTTACCATTGAAATGGAAAATGGTGCTATCATAAAAGTAGAATTATATCCAGAAACTGCACCAAATACTGTAAATAACTTTATTAGTTTAGTACAAAAAGGTTTTTATAATGGTTTGACATTTCACAGAGTTATCAAAGGATTTATGATTCAAGGCGGCTGTCCAGAAGGAACCGGAACGGGAGGCCCTGGTTATCAAATTATTGGCGAATTTGATTATAATGGGATTACCAACACACTTAGACATGAAGCAGGTGTTATTTCTATGGCACGTTCTATGATGCCAAATTCTGCTGGCTCTCAATTTTTTATTATGCATGAAGATTCTCCTCACTTAGACGGACAATATGCTGCCTTTGGTAAAGTGGTTGAGGGAATGGAAGTAGTTAATGAAATTGCCACAGTAAAAACAGATAGAAATGATAAGCCTAAAAAACCACAGGTAATGAAAAATGTAACTGTTGAATTATTTGGAGAAACTTATCCAGAACCAGAACATTTTGAGGGATTTTAAATTTATTTTCCGTTTGTGGAAAAACAGGAACATGGAATATTTTATGTTCCTGTTTTTTCTTGTCCTAAAAAAAATACAACAAAAAATGATGAAAAATGCTTGCATTTTTAAAATAGGTATGCTATTATAATGAAGCAGCAAATAAAAAGGGTATGCGGATGTGGCGGAACTGGCAGACGCGCTGGACTCAAAATCCAGTTATGGTGACATAGTGTGGGTTCGATTCCCACCATCCGCATGGAAATGGTTTGATTCTTTCAAACCATTTTTTTTATCATTAAAAGAGGATAGTTATGGAATTTAAAATTATTTTAAAAAATAAAAAACAGTTTCTGGATTTACTTTTATTGGCAGATGAACAGGAAAATAGAATTGATACTTATTTAGAAAGAGGAACTTTATTTGTATTATATGAAAAAAATATTCCGCAATGCGTTTGTGTTATCACACAAGAACAGGAGCATATTTATGAGATAAAAAATATTGCTGTACGAAACCAAAGGCAAGGTTATGGTAAAAAAATGTTAGAGTATATTTTTTATTATTATCGTAAAGTATGCCATACCTTATTCGTAGGAACAGGAGATAGTCCTTTAACCGTCCCATTTTATAAACATTGCGGTTTTACTTATTCTCATACTGTCAAAAATTTTTTTATAGAACATTATGAAAAACCTATCTTTGAATGTGGAATACAATTAGTAGATATGATTTATTTTAAAAAACAACTTCAATTAAAAGGGTGACAAAACTGTCCCCTTTTAAAAATTATTCTGTTACATTTGGCTGTAAAGACAAATAACTTACTGCTAAAGCAACATAAGTGTTATCTCCTTCTTTTATAGTATCTAAAGGAATACCAACTGCTAATTGTATCACACTATCTTCTTTTAAGTTATCAATATTTCCACGATAATATAAAAGATAATTTTCCTTTTTATCCTTATGAGAGGCCTCTATATAAGCACCTCTTAACTCTGGCAAATTTTCAGGATTTTCTGTAATATCAAAAGTAGTGTGCTTGGAAATAGATAAATCAGAAAGAGAAATAAACTGATTTCCATATTTTTCTGCGTCATTACAAATTTCCTCATAAGTGATGTTTTCGTTAATAGGGAGTTGTTCCGGAGATTCTACTGGGAAATAATCTTTTTCACTTGTAAAAATTTCTTTTGCTTTTTGGTTAATGGTAAAATTACTACTTGGTAATGTTTGCATAAATTCAAAAAATTGTATGGTACTTGGGTGCCAAATATCACGGACATAACTTCCTTGCTGCACCTGTCCATTTTGAAAAACAGTTTTTCCAGTTCCCTCAAAATGCCCTTCTACAAAATCTCCTTGATAATACCAACCTCTTTGGTCTTTATTTTGAGAAACAAATTTCCCTTTTCCATGAGGCAAACCATCTTTTGTTTCGCCGGCATAAGTTCCTTTCATATCCCCAAAAACGCAATTTAAAGTAATTTCCGTTGCGTTTTCCATATCCTGTTGTGCTTCTATTGCAAAATCTGTTATACTATTTTCAATATTATTTTCCTCTTGCGCTTCCACCTGATTGCAAGCAGAAAGAGTAGCAGAGAGGTTAAAAAGTAAAGCAGCAGAAAGAATAGCTGCAAAATATTTTTTCATTATTTTGTCCTCCTTTTTTGTTTTCTGTTATAGTAGCATAAAAAGGGATAGATGAAAAGGGGGATTTTTTAAAGATGGGAGGTAGGAAAAAAATGTCTATCTGTTTTTGTGCTAACTTACAACAAAAATGTCTTAATCAAGAATTGCTATATCAAATTCTTTCAGAATACTGGTCAGAATATCAAATATTACAACAACAGGAAGAAAGATGTATCTTTTATAAAGGAATGGAAAACGGTATTGCAGGTATTGCTTTTATCGAACAAAAAACATATCCTTATTCTATTTATATTTCCGATATTCTAGGAAAAGAGTATCATATAGCACAATCTATCCTTTTTCTTATTGATAAAATGCAATATTCTATAGATACTTATCAAAAAATAATTGATTTTTGTATTTTTTTAAAAAGCAAAATAAATAGTAATTTATTACTCATTTCAGATGTTCATAATGAAATATGTTTTTTACATAAAAATGGAATTCTTTGGGCAGAAAATTCTTTTTTAAAAAATGAATAGTAATCAAAAAACCCCTTGAAATTTCAAGGGGCTTTACAAGCTGCTAACGGGATTTGAACCCGTGACCTCCGCCTTACCAAGGCGACGCTCTACCTACTGAGCCATAGCAGCAAAGAAAAGAGAAAACTCTCTTTTCTCATCAACTTCTATAGGATAACACATAATCAAGCAATCGTCAAGTATTTCTAGTTCTTTTTTTCAAGATATTTTTCAATTTTCTTTTTCACTCTTTGCAAAGCATTATCAATAGACTTTTCGGGTTTTCCCACAATGCAAGAAATATCATAATATGTTTTACCACGAAGATAAAGAAGTAAAATTCTTTTTTCAAAATCGCTCAACATTTTAATAATTTGTGCTTCCATAAAATTTTTTTCTTCTCTGCCTATCAATAATGCTTCCGGATTTAAAATTTCTCCCCCCATCAATAAATCCATATAAGTTTCTTCAGAGTCCTCATCAAAGACAGGTCGATTTAACGAGATATAAGAATTTAAAGGGATATGTTTTTGTCTTGTAGCCATTTTAATAGCGGTAATCATTTGACGGTTAATACAAAGTTCAGCAAAGGCTCTAAAGGAAGAATTTTTATCTTTTTTAAAATCTCTTATTGCCTTATAAAGACCAATCATGCCTTCTTGAATAATATCTTCTGTATCAGCTCCAATTAAAAAATAAGTTCTTGCCCTTGTTTTGACCAGTGGCTTATATTTCAGCAATAAATCTTCCTGTGCTCTTTTATCGCCCTGCTGCACCAACCTAACTAATTCTTCATCTTCTTGTTTCATTTCCACACCCTCACATGTTTATTTCTGCCTACGCAATGCTTCAATAAAATCCAAAGCGTCTTTATCAATATTATCTGCCAAAAGATTATTTTTAGGCGGTTTATTTTCTATGTACTTTTTACGAATTTCTTTTGCTTCTGTCAAAACACGCTGACGCAATTCCTGTGCAGTAATTCGAATTGCTCCATTTCCCGATATAATCAACTGTTCCAAGGCATCAGAAGTTGCCACACTCACTTTATAATGGCGTGGTAAACGATGCACGGTTTTTTCAATAAAATGGTCTGCGGTTTCCGCTTCTTTTGTATATACCACAGAAATATTGTGATAACGATATATTTTTCCCAAATTTCCCTTTACTAAATAAGCATCAAACACAACAATAATATTTGCTTTTTGACTTCCCTTGTAATTAGAAAGCATATCAAGGAGTTTTTGTCTGGCACTTTCCAAGCTTATGTCTACCAATTCTTTTAACTCCTGCCATGCATGTATCATATTATAGCCATCTACCAGCAAAAATTCTCTTGACAATATTGACATCGTTATTGAAATATCATAAAAATTTACTTTTTACAATGCTGTATTTTTCAATAACGTTCTCCTTTCTTCAGAATATAACATTACAGCCCATGCTAAAATATTAAAAACCTTAGGGATGTTGGTTTACACTTTATTCTGCAACCCTAAAACTCTACAAGCTTTTTGAAAAAAGCTTGACCAAAAACTTTTTCTTTTGCTAACAGAACAAATTCTAAATTTTAACCGATGGTGGTCTGTTGTCGTTCATCTAAAACAACCATTCCACTCCAAAGCACAGCAGCAAAACGAAGTTTTGCACAAAGTTCTTTGCTAAGCTTTCTTTCTCCAACTTTTTTGAAAAAAGCTTGACCAAAAACTTTTTCTTTTGCTAATAGAACAAATTCTAAGCTTTAACCGATGGTGGTCTGTTGTCGTTCATCTAAAATAAAACAACTATTTCACTCCAAAGCACAGTCATTAAAGTTCTTTGCTAAACTTTCTTTCCCCAACTTTTTTGAAAAAAAGTTGGACAAAAAACTTTTTCTTTTGCTAACAGAACAGATTCTAAATTTTAACCGATGGTGGTCTGTTGTCATTCATCTAAAACAACCATTCCACTCCAAAGCACAGCAGCAAAACGAAGTTTTGCACAAAGTTCTTTGCTAAGCTTTCTTTCAAGAAAGCGTAAAGCGTCTTTGACGTACCACTTCATACATAAAAAGAGCACCTGCAACGGAAGCATTAAGAGAATCAATTTTTCCATACATTGGAACAGATACTGTAAAATCGCAATTTTCTTTTACAAGACGACTGACACCATCTCCTTCACTTCCAATAATAATCCCTAGTGGGCCTTTCAAATCTGTGTCAAAATAATCTAATCCTTTCATATCTGCACAAGCAAACCATAATCCTTGTTTTTTTAACTGCTCCATTGTTTTAACAAGATTCGTTACCCTTGCAACAGGCATATATTCGATGGCTCCCGCAGAAGTTTTGCCCACAGTTGCATTTAAACCTACAGAACGACGTTTCGGAATAATAACGCCATGCGCACCAGCACACTCTGCACTTCGAATCAGTGCACCTAAATTATGTGGGTCTGTAATGCCATCTAACAGAATAATAAAAGGATCCTCTCCCTTTTGTCTTGCATTTTCTAAAATATCTTCTATTTCTGCATAATTATGCGCAGAAGCCAAAGCAATAACTCCTTGATGATTTTTAGTTTGAGAAAGCTCGTCCAATTTTTGACGGCTTACTTCTTGGATAACAATACCTTTTTGTGCAGCTTGCGCAATAATCCTTTTTATGGTTCCCTCTACATTGCCTTTTAATACAAATAATTTTTCAATATCTCTGCCACTTTTTAATGCCTCTAGTATGGCATTTCTTCCTTCTAATTGATTTTCGTTGACTTCCAAACCATACACTCCTCTATATTTATATACGTATACCTTCCATAAAAAGTTTTATTTTTCATTTGTGACAGAGAAAACAAATATTTTCCCCATCACAAACAAAACACAATTTATTTTATGCCCATTTCAAACAGATACAATATTCTTTCCATTTGTCCTTTCAAATATAAATAGCCAAATAAGGCTTCCAGACCTGTTGCATGACGATAATCTCCAATTTCCATATTTTTAGGAGTCGTAAAAGATTTTGCATTTCTCCCTCTCCGGAAAATAGCTTGTTCTTCTTCTGTCAAATATGCTGCAATCTGGTGATAAAGTTCTGCCTGTGCTTTTGCATTGACATATTCTTTAGACTGTTTATGCAATTTATTAACAGGTGCATTTCCTTTTGACAAAACCATCGTTCTAACAATGATTTCATAGACAGCATCACCAATATAAGCCAATCCCAACGGAGAAAACTGTTTTTCTTTTCCATCTTCCATACCTTTTTTATTTAAAAGCAAGGCTTTTATCATCGCATCCATCTTCTCAGCCTCTAAACCATTGCACTCCTTGACGGGTATCTTTTATAGTAACACCCATTTGTGCAAGTTGTTCTCTAATAGCGTCTGCTGCTGCAAAATCCTTATTCTTTTTCGCTTCTGTTCTTTTTGCAATAAGTGCTTCAATTTCGGCAGTATCTTCTTCTGCTGCTTGTTTCATTTCTGCAATGCCCAACACACCACAAAGTTTATCCAGCATTTCTTGTATTTTACTTGCAAACTCTTTGGAGATGTTTTCTTTTATAGCTTTATTTGTAAATCGTACCAATTCATAAATAGCAGTAATTGCATTTGCTGTATTAAAATCATCATCCATAGCAGTTTCAAATTGTGTTTTAAATTTTTCTAGTTCTTGTGGATTTTCATTTTGTTTTAAAGCAGATTCTGGACAATTTTGAAGATAATAAGCCAAATCTTTTTTACAGTTTTTAATTCTTTCCAAACCATTTTGTGCATCTTTCATCAATTCATCACTAAAGTTGATAGGGCCTCTATAATGTCCACCCAAGATAAAAAAGCGTATTACTTCATAAGGAAAATGAGCAGCAATATCTCTTACAGTAAAGAAATTTCCCAAAGACTTGGACATTTTTTCATTATCAACTGTAATAAAGCCATTATGCAACCAATATTTTGAAAATTGTTTTCCATTTGCGGCTTCACTCTGTGCAATTTCGTTTTCGTGGTGAGGGAATATCAAATCTTCACCGCCAGCATGAATATCAATGGTATCTCCCAAATATCTTTTTGCCATGACAGAACATTCAATGTGCCAGCCGGGTCTACCTGCACCCCAAGGAGCGTCCCATTTTGGTTCACCAGGTTTATGAGGTTTCCAAAGCACAAAATCGGTAGGATTCTTTTTTGCGTCATCAATAGAAACTCTCTCACTTGCGCCGGCAATCAATTCTTCCAAATTCTTTTTAGAAAGTTTTCCATACTCTGGAAATTTTTTAGTATCATAGTAGACAGTTCCCTTATCTTCATAAGCGAAACCTTTATCTAAAAGCACTTGTATCATATCAATAATATGATCCATTTCTTCTGTCACACGAGGATGAACAGTTGCCCTTTTTACATTCAAGCCATCTGCATCATGGAAAGCTTCCTCAATATAACGATTTGAAATTTCCTGCATACTACTGTTTTCCTTATTTGCTCTATTAATAATTTTGTCATCTACATCTGTAAAGTTTTGCACATAGGTTACATCATATCCTTTATATTCCAAATATCTTCTTACAGTATCAAATACAACATAAGGTCTTGCATTTCCGATATGAATATAATCATAAACAGTAGGGCCGCAGACATACATTTTGACCTTACCCTCTTGTTGTGGAATAAATTCTTCTTTTTGTCTTGTCAGTGTATTATAAACCTTCATAAAAACTGTTCTCCCTTCTATTTTTCTGTTATGTTTTTTATATTTGTTTCACTACATTTTCTCTATTGTACCTTGTTTTGATTGTTTTGTACAAGCATTTTTTCAATAACTTTCACCCTTTCTGAAATTTCTCTTAAATCTCTAGAAACAGGGTCACTCAATCGAAGTTGGTCAAGCATATCTGATGTTTTTTGCTTTTTTTCTTCCTCCTCCTGTGCAGTACATCTTGCTGGCACACCCACTGCTGTCATATAGGCTGGTACATCTTTCACAACAACAGAACCACCGCCAATTTTTGCATTATCTCCAATTTTGACAGGGCCTAATACTTTTGCACCTGCCCCCACCATAACATTATTACCTAATGTTGGATGACGTTTTCCAGAACCTTTTCCGGTGCCACCCAAGGTTACACCTTGATATAATAATACATTATCGCCAATTTCGCAAGTTTCGCCTATGACTACACCCATACCATGGTCAATAAAAAATCCCTTTCCAATCTTTGCGCCAGGATGGATTTCAATTCCGGTAAAAAATCGGGAAATTTGAGAAATTAACCTTGCAATAAAATAATGTTTCTTTTTATAAAAATGGTGTGCAATTCTGTGAGAAATGGTTGCCCAAAAGCTAGGATACAACAGTACCTCAGAATTTCCTTTAATTGCAGGGTCTTTTTCCTTTACGACACGTATTAATTCTTTTAACATTTTTATTTCCTCCTGTCATGAAATATAATTCTATATATTATTTTACTATATTCTTTATCACTTCCATTGTTTCCATGCATTTCTACAAAAACAAAAAAGCCTCATCTTTACCTCTGTAAAGACGAAGCTAATCCTTCGTGGTTCCACTTCACTTAGACGAATTGACACAACAATTCCTCTCACTTTTAAACTATAACGGTGTTACCGGCTACAAGCTACTTTTTAGTGTTCACCTGTGCAGTTCAGGAATGCACTTCATTTTTATTCTTTCTGTTTCGGAGTTTCACCCAATAACACGCACCACACGTATCACGCTCCTTATCTCTGTCAGACGTCCTAAAAACTACTCTTTCCATCAATACTTTTTTCTATCATACAGACTGCTTGCGCTGCAATTCCAAGACCAGCACCTGTAAAACCAAGCCTTTCTTCTGTAGTTGCTTTTACATTCACGCAATTTTTTTCTATTTCCAGCGCATCTGCAATATTTTTTTCCATACTTTCTATATAATATGCTAATTTTGGTTTTTGTGCCACGATTGTAGCGTCAATGTTTATTATACAATAATTTTCTTTTTTAAGCAAGTATAAAACTTTGTGCAATAATATCATACTAGATATTCCCTTGTAAGTGTCATCATTATCAGGGAAATGTCTTCCAATATCCCCCAAAGCAGCAGCACCCAACAGTGCATCCATTATAGCATGTAATAATACATCTGCATCCGAATGACCTAACAAACCTTTTTCAAATGGAATTTCCACCCCACCCAAAATTAACTTACGTCCTTCTACTAATTTATGCACATCATATCCAGAACCAACTCTCATGCTTATCCTTCCTTATCCATCTACTGCCATAATATTTAAACATTTTTCCGCACGATTCACTTGATACCGTAAGGAACTTGACAATTTTTGCAGCACTAAATTTCCCTTTTGATTCACTTCTACAAAAGAAACACAATCTTGAAATTTATCTAAAATCATCAAATCTTTTTCATCATAAACGAACTCATACGCACTTTTACTTTTATTTTCAGCCGTTATTTTCCAGCCATTCAAATAATAAGTTTCCATCTTATACCTCCTCTAATACAATCGTTTTATGTTCATGGTCTATTTCACATTGATAATGGGGAGAACATCTTTCTAACATCATATTTCCATTTTCATCTATGCTAAAAAAGACAATCAAATGTTTTTGCTCATCTAATAGTACAAGAATATTTTGCTGTTGTATGGTTTCAAACTTATTTGACGCACAAATCGTCCATTTTGATAATTTTAATACTTTCATATTTTATTTCATCCCCTAACATATCATTTTTTTATCTATCATAGCATACTTAGGAGATTTTTTCTATCTATTTTGTATAAAATAAATAAAAAACATAACATCATTTTTTTGATGTTATGTTTCACTATACATAATCATTGCTATGATATTATTATGTGCTGACAATTCATGCAACATTAACTCTATTACCGTGTCAAACACAAGTACATCATCATTATAATCATGTGTGCAATACAGTTTTCCGCTTTCTCCTATCCAAACCCATGCGGGATAATAATATCCTATCTCTCCCACTAATGCAATATTTTCTTTGGAATATTCCAATGCACTCTTATAATCTTCTGATTTCATTGTAAATTCTGCATCATCATACATCAAATCTCTAACATCAGTTCTATATTGTTCTGGATACGGAAATAGGTGAAAACGAAAATCTCCTCTATGTTCTCCCTTATTTTCTCCATTGATACTCCATGTATACAAAATATCCCAATAATCCTCTATACCATAATATTCCTCAAAAAAATGAATTGCTTTATCACTTAGTTTTATGTTGCGATTTTCATAATATTTTATAACATCGCTAACGTCTACTTTTCTACCAGGGAACCAACCCGCTTGTTTTAACATCTGATAAATTTTTTGTTCTTGGCTTCCTTCTTTTAATATTATCTTTTTTTTCATAATATTATTTTTCCTCCAAAATAAAAAATGATAGACATACTCTATCATAAAAAAATGGGAGTTACAGGGCTCGAACCTGTGACCCTCTGCTTGTAAGGCAGATGCTCTCCCAGCTGAGCTAAACTCCCAAAGACGACTCAGAAGGGGCTCGAACCCTCGACCTCCGGCGTGACAGGCCGGCGCTCTAACCAACTGAGCTACTGAGCCATATAAAATTAAAAAAACAGAATGGGTCTTCAGGGACTCGAACCCGGGACCGTCCGGTTATGAGCCGGATGCTCTAACCAACTGAGCTAAAGACCCATAAAAAACCAAAAGCCGATGAACGGACTCGAACCGTTAACCTGCTGATTACAAGTCAGCTGCTCTGCCAATTGAGCCACATCGGCATAAAATCTAGCAACCACTTACTTTTCCAGGCAGTCCCCCACCAAGTATCATCAGCCGTTTATGTCTTAACCGTCGTGTTC
>CAJUKL010000003.1:0-57496 GCA_910587195.1 uncultured Clostridia bacterium
AAGGGGCATTAAAAGGGGACGAAAAAGGGAAGCTTATGCTTACAGGGACAATGTTGAGGCTGTTTGTGATACACGATAGAATGGGGGTTTATGATAAATAAAAAAGAGGGCACAAAAGCCCTCTCTTATTTTTGTTCAAAGCCGCCCTACAACTTTATTTTTTGTCCTTCTTTTGTCCCACTTTTTTATAAAAACAACATAAAATGATGTGCGTTCATAAAAGAATGGTTCTCTAAAATCCTATAAAATTAAGCTTTTATGTCTTTTTAACGAAAGCATAAAAAATTATTTGTACTTTTTGACAAAATACAAACATATTTTGTTCATATTATATAAAACAAAATCTTTTATTTTAAGATTCTTTGGTATAATAATTGACAATACTTTCTTTGTTAAGATATAATAAAACTACATATTAATTATTTAGGGGGAAAAAGACATCATGCAAAAAAAATTTACAAAATATTTAAGCATTTATATGCTAGTTGCCTTTATTGCAATTATGGGCATTATCTTTGCACTTCAGACTCTTTTAGCACAATCCAATCAAAAAAGTATTGCGTTAGACAAAATGAATACCATTTATGAAACCTTGCAAAAAAATCAAGATGAAATTGAGGAAATTAAAAAAGAGTTTCAACAAAATGTATTAATCAAAGCAAGAATCTTTTCTTATGTTATTGCACACAACCCACAAATGCTAGATTCTCTTGATGAAATGCAAAAAGTAGCAACGGTACTTGATGTGGACGAAGTACATGTAATAGATGAAAATGGTATTTTACTTTGGGGAAATATGCCACAATATTATGGTATGGATTTTCATTCTGGAGGGCAGACAACTCCCTTTTTAAAAATATTAGAAGATTCCTCCTTTGAATTAGTACAAGAACCTCAGCCAAAACAGGTAGATGGAGAAATGTTCCAATATATTGGTGTTTCTCGTATGGACCAAAAAGGAATTGTGCAAGTTGGTGTTGAACCCGAAAAATTAAACAAAGCATTAGCAAATAACACTATTGATAAAGCATTAAAAGATATTGATTATGGAATAAAAGGATTTATTTTTGCAGTAAATACAAAAACAGGTTTGATGGAAATGGGTGCCAGCACAGGAACAACCTATCAACAATATGGAATTCCTGATAAATGGCTTACAAAAGAAAATGTTTTTACTGTTGCAAAAATTAATCAGCAAAAAGTATATGTTGCAGCAGAAAAATATAATGATTATTTTATTGGCTTAGCACTTCCTACCCAAGAATTATATCAGTCACGTATGATACAAGTTATTACTTTTATGATAATTTGTTTAATTATCTTTATTGCTTTAATTCTTATTATCAATTCTTTCGTAAAAAATCAAGTAGTAGATGGAATACAAAAAATTATTCAAAAACTACAACAAATTACATCTGGAGATTTAGAAGTTGAAGTTGATATTTATACAAACCAGGAATTTTATGATTTAAGCACTAATATTAATCAAATGGTATCTAGTATCAAACAAAATATGCAAAAAAGTAAAACATTGGTACAAGAACAGGAAGATATTGTGGAACGCGTTAAAAAAATTGCTGTTTCTTTATCCAATACTTCCAATCAAACTTACCATGCCTCGGAAACCATTGCTGAAGATGCTGTGACACAAAAACAATATGTTACTACTTTACTTTCAGATATGGAAAGTCTTTTAGAAAAATCTCAAAAGAGTGAAGATATTTCTAATAAAGTAGTAAAAAATACAAATATAGTCATTGAAAATATGCAGCAAACAAGCACAGACATGAATCAAATGATGGATTCTATGCAAAGTATTTCAGATACAGCAGAAAAAATTAAAGGTATTATTGGTGAAATTGATTCTATTGCACAATCTACCAATATGCTTTCCTTAAATGCTTCCATAGAGGCAGCAAGAGCAGGGCAAGCAGGTAGAGGATTTGCTGTTGTTGCAACACAAATTGGTTCTCTTGCGGGAGAAAGTACTTCTGCTTCCCAGACAACAAGTGATTTAATTATTGCAACCTTAAATGCAATCGAAGATGGCGCAAATTTTGCACAAAAGGCAAATGAAGAATTTAAAAAAGTGATTTCCAATACAGGAGAAACACAAAGAGAAATTTTAGAAATGATACATATTTTTGAAGAACAGGCAGAAATGGTAAAAAGCGCAATGTCCGATATTAATCGTATTTCTAATATTGTGCAGAACACCGTGGGAATGGTAGAAGAAAGTAAAAATAATTCGCAAAAATTATCGCAACAAGCAGAAATGCTAAAACATATTGTAATATAAGGAAGGGGGAGTTGTCTTTTTTGACAACTCCCCACATTTATTTAAAAATATTTTTTTATTATTTTTGTTCTACTGGTTTTTTCAATATGCCTAACAATAAAGTACCAACTGCAGAACCGATAACTAAAGAAACAAGATACATAATGCTATTTCCAATAACTGGCAATACAAACAGTCCACCGTGAGGTGCCATCAAAGTGCAGTTAAAGAACATGGATAATCCGCCGGAAACTGCTGCACCAATCGCACAAGCTGGTATAACATGAAGTGGGTCGGAGGCTGCAAAAGGAATTGCACCTTCTGTAATAAAGGAAAGCCCCATAATATAATTTACTATACCAGATTTTCTTTCTGCTTCTGTAAATTTGTTTTTAAAAAATGTTGTGGCAAAAGCAATCGCAAGAGGAGGAACCATACCACCTATCATAACGGCTGCCATCATTTCATAATTTCCTTCTGTAATGGAAGCAGTACCAAAAACATAAGCTGCTTTATTGATAGGGCCACCCATATCAATAGACATCATACCTGCTAATACAATACCAAGTAACACTCTGCTGGAAGAACCCATAGAATTTAAACCATTAAATAATGCTGTATTTAATGCACCAACAGGTGGATTGATTAAAAAGATAATGATTGCGCCTATCAGAAAAATACCACAAAGAGGATATAATAATACTGGTTTGATGCCTTCTAAACTTTGAGGCAATTTATCAAATACTTTTTTGAGCCCAAGAATTAAATATCCAGCGATAAAACCGGCTGCTAATGCACCTAAAAATCCGCTGCCACCTTCTTTTGCTAAATATCCACCAACAAAACCAACCGCTAATGCAGGTCTGTCCCCAATACTGGAAGCAATAAAACCAGCTAATACAGGTAACATAAAGGCAAAAGAGCCATCTCCAACTCGTTTTAAAAATGCTGCAAATGGAGTATTGCTGCCAAAATTTGCAGGATTGATTTCATAATTATCAAATAGGAATGCAAGTGCAATTAAAATACCACCACCAATGACAAAGGGTAACATATTAGAAACGCCATTCATTAAGTCAACATAAATGGTATGAAGTCCCTTTCCTTTTTCCGCTGCTTGTTCTTCCCCACCTTCTGCATGGAAAATAGGAGCATTCCCTGCCATTGCTCTGTCTAAAAGTTCATCTGCTTTGTGGATACCATCTGCAACCTTTGTGACAATGACCTTTTTTCCATTAAATCTTGTCATTTCTACTTTTTTATCTGCTGCAACAATAATACATTTTGCATTTTTAATTTCTTCTGCTGTCAATACATTTTTTGCACCGCCAGAGCCATTTGTTTCTACTTTAATAGAAATTCCTTTTTCTTTTCCTTTGGTAGCTAAGTTTTCTGCTGCCATAAAAGTATGTGCAATTCCGGTAGGACATGCTGTTACAGCTAAAACATCATAACTGCTACTAGTTTTTTCTGCTGGTTTTTCATATTCTTCTGCAAATTTTTCTCTTTCTGCTTTATCAATAATATCTAAATAAGTATCAATATCTTTTGCATTTAATAAATCATTCCGAAAACTTTCACTCATTAAAAGCATAGAAAGTCTTTGCAATACTTCAATGTGTACATCGCCACCCTCTGCTGGTGCTGCAATCATAAAAAATAATTTGCTTGGTTCGCCATCTAATGATTCATAATCTACGCCGTCCGGTACTGTCATAGAACTCAAGCCGGGATATTTTACTGCTGCTACCTTTGCATGAGGAATCGCAATTCCTTCTCCAATTCCTGTTGTTCCGCTCGCTTCTCTCTCCAATACTCCCTGTTTATACCCTTCTCTATTGTTTAATTTTCCGCCTTTTTCCATTAAATCCACAAGTGTGTCGATAGCTTCCTCTTTATTTTGTGGTGCTGCTCCCAATAAGATGGAATCTTTGGATAATAATTCCGTAATCTTCATAAGTCATATCCTCCTCTTAAAGTTTTAGTTTATCTGATGCTATGTAATATTTTTTCCACTTCTTCTTTTGTTGCTAAATATTTTGAAAAAGCACTTGCGCTGCCAGTTGCAACCCCCATATAAAAAGCATCTTCCAAAGAATGGTGTTTTAAATATCCTGCGGTAAATCCAGCTACCATGCTATCCCCTGCCCCCACAGAGTTAACAACGGTTCCTTTTGGTGCTGCTGTTTGATAAATTTCGCCGTTTGCGCCTACAAATATAGCTCCATCTCCCGCCATAGATACCAAAATGTTGACTTGATTATCTCCCATTTGTTGTAGTTTTTTGGCATAGTTTATAATTTCGTCTTTATCTTTTAACTTTACGCCAAATATTTCTCCTAATTCGTGATTATTAGGCTTAATTAAAAATGGATGATATTTCATAACATTGACAAGTAAATCTTTTGTAGCATCTACAATGATTTTAATTTCTTTATTTTGCAATCTTGCCATAATTTTTTGATAAATGTCTTGTGGTAAGGAAGTTGGTACACTTCCTGCTAAAATCAAAATATCTTCTGCTTGTAAGGTATCTAATTGTGTAAAAAGTTGTTGCAATTCTTTTTCAGAAATTTCAGGCCCCATACCATTAATTTCTGTTTCTTCTTTTGCCTTGATTTTTACATTGATGCGAGAAAGTCCTTTTTCTAAGTGAATAAAATCACATTTACCACCGCTTTTTTGAAAACCGTTTTCAATTTCATTTCCCGTAAATCCTGCTACAAAACCAAGTGCAGTATTTTCTACGCCTAAATGGTTTAATACAGTAGAAACATTGATTCCCTTGCCACCGCTTAAAATTAATTCTGAAGTAACTCTGTTTATTTCTCCTACGGTGAGATTGTCTGTTGTGATAATATAATCCAAGGAAGGATTAAAAGTAACTGTGTAAATCATTTTTATTCGCCTTCTTTCACATAAATAGTATGATAATTATTTTTAGGTGCTAAATCTGTTGTGATAATGGTGCTATTTTCAAGCTGACCGAATGTGACAGCTGAAATTTTATCAAATTTACTAGAATCTGCAAGAATATAGGATTCTTTACAATGTAATAATGCGCTTCTTTTAACGGAAGCCTCGCTTGATTCCGGTGTACTGAAGTGAGCAACTTCGCTGATACCATTGACACCAAAAAAACCTTTGGTAAAATGAAATTTTTGTAAAGCTTCTACTGCTTCGCTACCTATAATTGCTTCTGTAATAGCTTTAAAGGTGCCGCCAATAATGGTAACTGGAATATTATGTTTTGATAATGCTTTTGCTTGTCGTACAGAATTTGTAACATAGCTTGCATTTTTTTCTGTAATGTAAGTTGCCATAGTTTCAACTGTTGTACCAGAATCCAGATAAACAAAATCACCAGGTAGGATTAATTTTGCTGCATATCTTCCAATGGTGTGTTTTTGTTCCATATTGAAAGAGCCTCTTTGTTGAATATCTTCATCAAAAGTATCATATTGTAAATCTAAAGCAGTTGCGCCACCATGCACACGGATTAGTTTACCTAGTTTATCCAGTGACACTAAATCTCGCCGAACAGTAGATTCTGAAATTTTTAATGCCTTTACTAATTCCAAAACAGTAACTGTTTTTTTGCTATCAACAATATCCATAATTTTTTGATAACGTTGTTCTGTTAGCATTTTGTTCCCCTCCTTCTAATGATAGCATATCATCATTTTCAATCATAATCAATCACTATCATTCACAAATTTGCTCGTTTTTGCTTGTTTATTTTGCACAAATTTGACCGATATTGACTGAATTGCATTTTTAAAAAATAGTTGCTAAAATAGATTTCAAAAAGAAAGGAAGCAAACATATGGCTGTGGTATTAGATGTGCATTTGCTTTGTAATAGAATGATAAAAATTTCTGTCATCAAAAATTTTTTTCGTTCTTATAAAATAAAGATAGATAGCATTTGTAGCATAGAGAATTGGTTGTGGGAAAATGAAAAAAAAATTAAAAATTTAGATTGTATTGTGCAAATTGTAAACCAAAATAAAATTATTATTATAAAATTAGTATGTCCCTTGTTTCGAGATTTGGGAATCTATATAGAAAAAGTAGAGAAGGAATATCTTTATACTTTTTGGTTTCATACAGAAGGTTACCCAGAATTGGATTGCGATACTATAAATAAAAAAAATGAAATTTATTATAAAAAGATAGAGCAAAGCATTTTCTATTTGCAAAAAATAGAAACAAATTTATTAAAAATAGCTGGAATAGGAATAGAATCCGATTTTTATTATAGTAAAAATATATTAGATATTGTTCAGAAATCTTATAATATGCTTTTATGGATTTTTTAAGGTAACTGCATAAAAATTTTTTTATAAACAGAACAAATTCTAAATTTTTATGCGGTCACCCTATTTATTTCTAAAATTTTTTTAGTATAATAGTATTAAAACAAAAATTTTATTTTTTTAAGTTAGAAGTTTCTGGAGGAGCTTTTTATGAAATTACAAAAATTATTAAGCTATGTCCGCCGTGCTGTAGAAGATTACCATATGATTGAAGAAGGTGATAAAATTGCAGTTGGTGTTTCTGGTGGAAAAGATAGTATTTGTTTACTTTTAGCACTCAAAAATTTACAGCGTTTTTATCCAAAACCTTTTGAACTGGAAGCAATTACAGTATCTCTTGGTTTACCAAATGCAAATTACGATGATATACAAGCATTTTGCAAAAAAATTGATGTACATTATACTTTAGTTTCTACAGAAATTGGTGAAATTATATTTCATCAAAGAAAAGAAAAAAATCCTTGTTCCCTTTGTGCCAAAATGCGGAAAGGTGCATTAAATGATATGGCGGAACAACTTGGCTGTAACAAAGTTGCTCTAGGGCATAATAAAGATGATGTAGTAGAAACTTTTTTTATGTCCCTTTTTTATGAAGGGAGGATAAATTGTTTTTCTCCTGTCAGTTTTTTAGACAGAAAACAAATTTATTCTATTCGCCCTCTTATGTATGTACCAGAAATAGAAATAAAAGGCTTTATTCAAAAAAGCGGTATTTCTATTGTTAAAAACCCCTGTTTAGCAGATGGCAATACCAAAAGGCAAGAAACAAAAGAACTGCTTCAAATGCTTTCTAAAGATTATACTAATTTGCAAGAAAAAGTTTTTGGTGCCATCCAGCGTTCTGCTTTAAAGGGCTGGAAAAAATAAGAAAGGAAAGATACAAATGAGTACCTATCAGGAAGAAGAACAAATAAAATATACCATTCGTTTACGTGCCATTTTGGAAGAACTCCCTGATTTTTTAGGCGAATTTTTTCGAGGTATCTCCAACAAAACAGCAATTAAAACACGTGTTAGCTATGCCTATGATTTAAAACTTTTTTTTCAATATTTATCAGAACACCATAAAAAACTAAAAGGAATCCCTCTTGAGGATATGGAAATTAGCTGCCTTGAAAAAGTCAAGGCAGATGATATTGATTGCTTTTTGGAATACATCACTTATTATCCCAAAAAAGATTCTAATACCAATAAAGTGATTTACATTTCCAATGGAGAAAAAGGAAAAGCACGGAAATTAGCTTCTATTCGTGCCATGTATCGTTTTTTTTATAAAAAAGAAAAAATATCTGTAAATCCTGCTGATGTTGTAGAATCCTTTAAAATACATGACAAGCAAATTATCCATTTAGATAAAAATGAAGTAGAAGAACTTTTAGACTTGGTAGAAAATTGTAATACAAATGCTATGACGCACCGACAAAAAGCTCATATTGCACGCAGTCAAAAAAGAGATTTTGCCTTGATTTCCTTGCTTTTAGGCACAGGTATGCGTATTTCTGAGTGTGTTGGTATCAATATGAATGATATTGACTTTAAAAATAATAGCGTAAAAGTGGTGCGAAAAGGTGGAAATGAATCTACACTTTATTTTAATGAAGAAGTGCAAGAAACCTTGCTGGATTATATTGCACAAAGAGAACAGCAAAAAAAGAAGTCAGAAAAAGAAGAAGCTCTTTTTTTATCCAATCAAGGAAAAAGAATTACAACACGTTCTGTTCAAAATATTGTAAAAAAATACGCTCGTATTGTAATACCTGCCAAAAAAATATCACCGCATAAATTGCGTAGTACCTACGCCACCTCTCTTTATCAGGAAACAGGAGATATTTATTTAGTTGCAGATGCTTTAGGACATTCTGATGTCAATACCACAAAAAAACATTATGCAGCAATCAATGAAAACCAACGGAAAAATGCAGCAAGTTTTATAAAACTCCGCAAAAATGAAAAGGATGTGTCTTTATGAAATATGATGTGATTGATAAAATTAAACATACACTCAAAAATAGAATCCCACAACCCATTACAAATTATTCTCCTTCTGCTGTTATGCTTTTGCTTTTTCCCATAAATAACGAACTGCATTTACTTTTTACGAAACGTGCAGAGCATTTAATGCATCAGCCAGGTGACATTAGTTTTCCTGGAGGAAGAAAAGAAAATGATGAAATCCTCTTAGAAACAGCATTACGTGAAACACAGGAAGAACTAGGCATTTCTCCAAAAGATATTACAGTATTAGGCAGCATAGATTTTATGTTAACAGCAGCAGGCATTGTTATTATGCCTTTTATTGGCTTTGTACCAAATATTAAAATAGAACAAATTCATTTTAGCACAGATGAAGTTGCAGAAATTTTTACAGTACCCATTTCTTTTTTTAAGGAAACGGAACCAGAAATACACTATTTATATCTTTCTCCTTTTACAAAAGAAGATTTTCCCTATGAGCGTATCCATGGTGGAAAAAACTATCCTTTTGCTACTCCCAAAATCCCAGAATTATTTTATCAATATCAGCAATATACCATATGGGGCATTACTGCACAAATTACACATCATGCAATGCAATTACTTTTTTCATAAAAAAAAAGTATTCAAAAGGATTTTTCAACTCCTTTTGAATACCCCATACTTTTAAATATTGCTTCCTTCTGTTTTATTATATTGTTCTATTTCTTTGACCTTTCTATAAAAGGTTGACATACTAATTCCTATTTTTTGACTTATTTCATAAGCCGATAATTCTTTCTTTTTCCATCTTTCTACCATATAAAAAAAATCTTGTGGCAAAATTTTTTTAGGTCTTCCAAACTTCATGCCTCTGGCTTTTGCTGCCGCAATTCCTTCTGCTTGCCTTTGGTGTATATTTTCTCTTTCATTTTGTGCCACAAAGGAAAGTAATTGCAAAACTAAATCAGAAATTAATGTTCCTAATAAATCTTTGCTTCTACTGGTATCCAATAACGGCATATCTAACACACAAATATCTAATTTTTTTTCTTTTGTTAAAAAACGCCATTGCTTGATAATTTCTTCATAATTTCGTCCTAAACGGTCGATGCTTTTGAGTACAATCAAATCTCCCTCTTTTGCTTTTCTAATCATTCTTTGATAGGCAGGTCTGTTAAAATCTTTTCCAGATTGTTTATCTATAAAGGTATCTTTTTTTTGAACCCCATATTTCTCCAGTGCCCGTATCTGCCTCATTTCATTCTGGTCTTTGGTAGAAACGCGAATATAACCAAACCGTCTTTGCTCCATCTTTTTCACCTCCAAAAACAGTTTATCAAAATCTTGCTTCTTTTACAATTCTGACATTTTGCTTTGTCACAAAATAAAAAAAGGTGTTACATTACAAGCGTAAAAACCTTAGACTTCGTCCAAACCTACAAGCTTTTTGAAAAAAGCTTGACCAAAAACTTTTTCTTTTATATACAGAATAAAAAAAACTTTTGACTTGTTTACAAAAAATTTTGGGAAACCTTAAGTTTCCCAAAAACACTTACCAATATCTTCCATCATCTTCTCTCAAATCAATATATCTAAAGTTTCTTCTTTTTAATTCTCCATGCGTATATGGTTTTAGTTCTCCATATAAATTATAACGCAAGGTTACATCTAGCACAATATTTGCAGGTATCATTTTTCTAACAGTTTTTCTAACTTCTTCTTGTAGCTGCTTTTTAATCAGCCTAATTTCAATATGTAAATAATACTTATCATATTGCATATCTACTGCAACATTTTCTTTGTCACAAATTCCCTCCAACCAATCTAGTAAATGAAAATAGGTATACGGGCTATGATGATTCCATAAAAAAAGCACTCTTTGCCTAAAATCTTCTAAACTTTCTCCTTCTTCTTTTGCTGTACTTAAAAGTTTTGCTCTCCTTTTTAGCCCTCCTTCTGTTGCTGTTATAATCCATTGGTCTGCTTCTAAATCTTCTTTTGCTTGTTTTTCTTCTTCTAATATTTCCCCTTCAATTTCTGATAAAATTTGAAACTCTCTTGTATCTTTTACAAAAGGAGGTAAATACTTTTCATAAATTTGTTTCATTGTGTCACCACACTTTCCAAAAATGGAATTTCTTCATTTTCTAAAATATAATTTTGCATTTTTCCATTTATTTTAGTATCCTGCACATCAATGACTCCTTCTGCATCTAATGCTCTAGATTCTAAATAACTAATACGAACCGTTAAATATTCCATATCTGCCCATTGTTTTCTTAAATTAGAAAAATAATCTTCAATCGAATTTTTAATTTGTTCTGTTACTTTTGCTTTGTTCATACCATCTTTTAAAAGTAATGTCATTTCAATCTGACATTGTACTTCTTTTGCTGCTTCCACAGTTACTTTATGTCCTACTGGCGCAATACCATAACCCAACCCTCTTTTTTGTGGGTCTATAACTTGTTGTATTTTTGCAATTTCTCCTTCGATTGGTGCATTAAAATTTCCATCTACAATTGTTAATTTTACTGTTCCGCCTCCCTTCCATACAGGTGTTACTTTTACGCCACCTACCCCTCGCAAAGCCATTACTTTTACTTTATAATCCTCTATATTTCCGCCAAAAGTATCTGTATTAAAACTGCTATAATATCTTTTTCGAAGGCTTTCATCAGATTCCTCATCTTCTCCTTCTGTTACTAGTTCAATTAACTCTCCTTTTGCTAGTCCTTCTAAATAAGTAATAGGTGTCAAATCACCTAAATATTGATTTCCAGCTTCTCCTGCTGTTTCACATTCCAATAGATATTGTCCAACGGTTTCTGTTTTTTCTGTTACAACATAATTTAATTCTTCCAAATTAAAACGCATACCCATCGGAATATTGCAACCGTTTCCGCTTCTATCTGTAAAATTACCTAATAAAGTTGCTTTTGTGGCTTCTTTACGAAATACGCCTCTTTCCATACAACGCTTTGTCAAATCTTCTTCTGTTGCTGTATCTCCATAAGTACGATTTTCTAACATTGCCAAATCTGCATAAAAAATTGCTGTTTCTGCTGCATTGGGTGCAATCGCATCAAAAATAATACTTCCTTGTCGTCTATCTCTTTTTTGGCTGACCTGTTCTAATTTTCTTTCCATCAATTCGTCATAACTTTCATACATTAAATATCAACCTGCCTTTCTATTTCCAGTGTACCAAAGATAGTATGCACCTTGAATCTTACTTCCAGAATATTCTTTCCGCCATGAAATGTAAAATCTGTTACTGCTTTTATTCTGTCATCTGCTAACAATGCTTCTTCAATTCTTTTTTTAATTTCCGGTATCACATAGCTTTTAGCTCTGCCAAATAAATCTTTTAATTCCATGCCATATTCCCAGTTATAAATTTCATATTGATAGCGTTCGGTAAATAATATTTTAAATACTGCTTGTTTCATAGCTTCCAGTTCGTCTACCGTTCCAGATACAATTTCTTTTTCCCTCTGCACACGATACGTCAAAGTTGGAATGGTTTGTATTATAATTGAATTCATTTCCGTTTCAGCTTGTGGTATCAGTTTCATTTTCCTTTTCCTCCTCCCCTACTCTATCCCATACAACATATCTTTGACCACCTGTCATTTTTATCAATATCACTCTTTCCCCTACTTTTAACTGTTTTTCTGCTATGATTTCGTAATGTGTCCAAGGTTCACTCGAATTTTTTTTTCGCATTTGAAAAGTTTCATAATGTTTTACGACATTACGAGATAATACTAAAAAAGCTTCTGTCAATTCCAGCTTTTGCTCTAGCATAATTTTTAAAGGTTTTTCTGCTGTTACAGTACCATAGCAAACATCTGTTAAATTTTCCTGTTGCAGCACATCATACGCCAATAATTTTACCGCTTCCAACATAATTTTCTTCACCCTTATATTTTTTTATTTCCTCTTAAACTTCTTTCTCTTTCTTCCAATAATTTTTCTGTCAAATGAAACAACAAAGTATCCACATTAATATTTTGTGACACTTTTGCGATATTCTGTTGTTTTTTTGGCTGTTCCGTTTGTTTCAAGCTCTCGTTTATCATATTTTGTATGGTTTCTTTTTTTGCTTTTTCCTTTAATTTTTTTTGTTGTCCTTCTTTTTTCCAGATACTCACATTTTTCTGTGTTTTTCCGTATAGTTTTTGAATATTTTGTATTTCTGTAACATTAGCTTCATGATTTCCATTATCTTGTAAAGCAGCCATTGTTTTATGTTCCATTTTTTTCTCTTTTTCTTCTGGAACAAAATCCTCTACATTTTTTGTAAAATAATCTTTTTGATTTTGTTGCTGTAAAGCATTTGCATACCAAAAAACAGAATTTTCTTTTTGTTCTTTGAAGTTATCTGTCCAAAAATAAAAAAGATTTTTTTGTAAGTCCTCTATTTTTTCAACTTTTTTGTTATTTTTACCTTTTTCAACTTTTACAAAATATCCTTGTTGTTCTTGTTTTATTTTTTGCTGTTCTTTTTCCCAGATATTTTGTTTTTTATCTTTTTTTAGCTGCTCCTGAAATTGCATTTGACTTTGTCTATAAAATTGGTCTTGCTCTTGTTTTTGATTCTTTTGTTGTTTTTGTATTTCTTCTTGATATTGTTTTTTTGTTTGTTTTTGCATTTGAAATTGCATTTCTGCATGATATTGTTTTTCTGCATAATATTGTTTTTCTGCTTGTATTTGTTGCTGTTCTATCTTTCTTTTTTGCTGTTCTTTTTGCCCTTCTTTTTGTTGTTTTTGTATTTTTATTTCATATTGTTTTTTTGCAGCAGCTTGAAATTGTTTTTGTGCTTCTGCCCGATATTGTTTTTCTACTTGTTGCTGTTCTATTATTTTTTTTTGTTTTTTATCCTGTGGAAAATATACATTTTTATCCAAAACAATGGTTTGTTCTTTAGGATTATGTTCTAAAAAATTTTTTAATTGTTTTTGAGGAGATAACTCTTTTTTCAAATCCCGATAAAAAATTTTTTCCCATCCTAGTCCATTTTTAAATATTTCCTGTTGTTCATACCAATGCCAAAAAAAATTATTTTTATTTTTTTCTGTTAAAAGTTTTTCCTGATAAAATAGAAGCATAATTTTCACCTCTTTTCTTCTAATTCCAAATCAATGACACTTTCTATAAACATTCTTTCTGGACAATCTAGCGCAAAAAACTGACTAGGTAATATATGAAAATGTCGGAGTGCATAGCAAGCATAATCTGCTTCTGCTGTGCCCTCCTTTATTGCTTTTTTATCTCTTTTTTTATTGTTTCTTTTCTTTCTTCAAAACCATTTTGCTCTCTAACAGTTTTTAAAAGTATCATATATTCTCCCATGGTAAGCATTTCTTTTAGCACTTCCTCTGCACTATGACAGCCATAACTTTCTAAAAGCTGCTTGTCCTGTAAATCTGGTTCCACCACACAACTTGCACAAAATTTTCTCCAATATTGTTCTATTTCCATTTTATCACTTTTTATTTTTTGATGTTCCTTTTCCTTAATCGCTTTTATTTTCCAGGGTAAAGGCTCTCCATTTTTTCCAGTAAACCTTTGAGATACTATAATTTCTTTTGGTTCCGGCATATATCGTTCTTCTATCAATGTAATTCCTCCATTCTAATCCATAAATCCGCTTTATATCCCCCATTAAAAAAATGGTATTCCATTTTTTCAATTACAAAAATGCCTTTTAAACTAATTTCTGCTAACTCAGGCAATACAATACAAATTGACTGCCCTGGTTTTAATAGCAATTCCTCTGATAACTGTTTTAAAATCAAAGTTTTTTTCACCCGACACTTTTGTGTTAAAAAGCTATCTCCAATCGCTTTTAGCTCATACTGCGTCAACCTGTGGTCTACCCTTTGATAATACAGTAGCCTGCCCCATTTTTGTACTTCTTCCTGTTTTTCATCCCTGTAAGATAATTGTTCTGTTTCTAGCCTTCCTGCTTGAAACAGTTGAATCCCATTATAAGTATCTTCTGAAATATCTGTGATATAGATATAATCTTCTATACTTCCATCACATTGTAATATCACATTTGTCACCATATCATTTTTTGCAGTTAATGTTAGTTTTCCAGCTTCATCATAAAAAAAATATTCTTTTCCGGTTTCTTTTTTGGTCAAATCTAGTGCTGTTCCAATCATATCCCAAAGAGTTTGTCCCTCCTCAATTCTTTGTGGAATTTTCCAGCCACTGTCACAAACATCGCCAATAGTCAATCCATAATCTCCTGCAATCATTTGTATCAATTCTGATGCTTTTTTATTATAATAGACATATGTATCTTTATTTTGGACTAAATAAAAAAACTGGTCATATGCTGTTACGGTAATAATTTGTTTTGATGTTCTACTTTTTTTCATAACCCAGCCAAAAAACAGCATTGTATTTTTTGCAAAAAATTGAATTTGACTTCCCTCCACAAATTCTACAACACCATCTCTTATGATTTTGCAAGTTAATTTTCCGCAAGTTCCGAGAATACTTTTTTCTATTGTCACTTCTCCTTCCAATAAATTTGTTGCATCATAAACTTTTTCCTTATTTTTTATCAACATTTTTATTTCCATTTTATCACCCCAAACGTAATATCTGTCCCACTTGTATTTTGTTTGGATTTACAATATTATTTTTTTCTGCAATTTCCCGAAAACGATTTCCATCATTTAGCATTGTCTGTGCAATTTTCCATAAAGAATCCCCTTGTTTCACCGTATACGTATTAGGAATTTCTTTGCCATCTCTTTTTGCACCGAACTCCTCAACTACCATCTGACCATCTTTTTGTTCCATTTTATAAGTTGTAGAAGTAATTTTTCTATATTCTTTTGCTTGAATTTCCACCCAAAAATCACCTTGTTCTCCACCTTTTTCCAACACAGTATATTCTTCAAAAGAAATATCCATATTCCCGCTAAATAATTCTGTACCATCTGCCAATTTACGAAATACAATTAAACTCACAGGTTTTTTGCTAATTTTATACTGTCGAAATTGATTTAAAAAAAAGATAGGAGGTTGAAAGCCACCTTCTGTTTGTACAAAGCTGTATTGTACTGCTGGTAAAAGTACCGTAAAAGAAATTCTTCTTAAACCAATATCTTTTAAAATACTGCCTTCTCCTATATTTACCAGTTCAACCTTTTGGCTTTCCCCCTCCACTCTTGTCACTAATTCCGATGGTGCTACTGGTAATAATATTTGCTGTTCATTTTGTTTCAAATAAAACCGGTACATATTGCCCTCCTTTATAATTTCACAATTCTTCCACCATATTTTTTAACTTTTGATATTCACCTGCCGTTAATAACTCCAGTAACAAAGCATCTTTTCCAAGCACATGATACTTATTCTGTAATTCCATACTGTTCAAGTCAGGAAAAACAACGCTTTCCGCCAATATCATTTGTTCATACATATTTTGTTGATGCATCATTCTGCATTTTTTTAATATCATTTCATTTTCCTTTTGCAGCAATGGTTTTATTTCCCAAAGGATTACTTCTCCTTTTTCATCACGAAATCGGTCTGATAGTGCTATTTTTTTATTTTGTATTTCTTTTGCATTTTGCTTATAAAATGCTTCCAAAAAAAACCCCTTCTTCCCTTATTATTTTTGATAAATGACCTTAGACACTCTAAAAGAGTTATCTAAGGTCTTGTTTACATTTTATAATTCTTCAAAAGCTTCCAACAAATCTGCGTCATTAAAGGTAAAAGTCAATGTTTCATCTAATGCTTCTTTTTCCACATCTAATTTTGTAATCAACATACTATCAATATTGACTCCCTTTAAAAGAACGGTTTGTTTTCCGGTTTCGCTGGTAGGGTCTTCATTTGTCACAAGTAATTCAAAATAGGTATCCTTTCCATTTTTCATATAACCTAGCATTACTTTGCGGAACAAACTAGAAACATAATATACATCCATTGTTCCCGTACCTTTCCAACCACCAGCCTTATGTTGTTTTGATGTCAAGCCCAAGATAGGAATTTCAGATTTTGTTTTTTGTACTTTTGCCTCCACATTTTTTGCCTGCATAATTTCATATCTGTTTCCATCAATCAAAGCAAAGCAAGTACCTAAGGCACCATTGATGGTATCTTTTGCTCTTAAATACGCCATATCTACCCCTCCTTATTAAATAACTTCCACTTTCATATATAATTTTTCCATTGCATCTGTCGGACGAACTTTTTCATACACCACAACATCTTGTTTTTCTGTTCCCTGCTGAATGGTAATATCTTCTGGTAAAAATCCTTCAATCGCTTCAATACTTTCCAGTTGTTCATGATATTGTATCAATTCAGCTTTTAATAAATTTCTGCCATTGTCATTGTTACTTTGTTTTCCCAAATAATATTGGCTAAAGATTCTAGCAACATCATTAGCGATTGCGTCCAGCACACGAATCACTCTGTTGCTAGAAAAATCACTATTTTTGCTGCTTTCAAAAGAAGTAAAGGTGTTAATATCCCGCAATACACGAATATCGTCGCCATCTTCATAGAACAAAAGTTCTCCATTTTGCAATCCTTCTACAAATCTTGACTTTTTATATTTTGCTTTTACGGTGTACTCCCCGTTATACTTTCTATTTGTAATACTTTCATTTACTTCTGCACCAGCTTCCGCACCTGCTGTCCAATAAACAAGGGCAGTTTTTTGTTCTTCCGCTTCATTTGTAACAGAAATCACACCCTCAAAATCAGCTTTGGTATAATTAAATAATACTGTTACAAATTTAACTCCTTCCTCATTTCGTAATCTTTTTGTAAAGGCAGTAAACAATCCTTTTGTTACATCATCCTCTCCAGCATACGCTAGAACACTAAAATTTTCTTTTTCTGCTTCTTCCAAAAAGTCCGCATAATCATTTCCAGTAACATCTTTATTGGTACCACCTGTCAAATTGATACCTGCATTTTCCTCTAAAGTACCTGTTCCTTTAAAGGTAACGTATGTATTTTCTTTTAATTCTTCTATTGTTTTTACTGTTTGGGTATCTTCCAGAATAAAATCTAAATAAGTTTTCACATCAAAAGCCGTTTCATCGTCGACGTTTTTAGAAACCACAATTTTAATATCATTTCCTCTAATACCAGCATATTTAGCCTCCACAGTACAGCCACCTACCGTTGTTTTTGCTTTTTCGCCACTATTACAACGATAAAGGAAAGCCTTTTTTGCATATAGGAACAATTCTCTTAACGGTTTCATTTTTTCATGGGTATAATCATAGCCAAAAATATTTTTTGCTTCTGTTTGAAACTCCTCTGCTTCTACCATCATCATACCACTTTTACCCCAATCCAGTTCTAAAGCCATACAAACGGAACCTCTTTCTCCCAAAGTTCCCAAAGCTCTAGGCTGTGACACAAAATTGATATATGCTCCAGGTAATATTTTATTTTGCACTAAATAAGTGCCTCCTCCTAATGCCATAACTTACTTCACCTTTTTCCTTTCTCTTTTTCCCTCTAAATACATTTTTATGATTCTTTCTGCTTCTTTTTTAGTATAAAGCTGTTCTTCTTTGAGTACAGCTTGTATAACATCTTTGTTCCAGTTTAAGCTTTTACTTTTTAGAAACTGTTGTTTTGTAAAAGTTGTTTTTTCGTCCAGCATCATGCCACCTCCTTAAATTTTTCCATATCCCACTAATTTTTGGTCATTGTATTCCAAACGTTGCATTTTAGAATCTGTCATAACTGGGTGTAGCTGCACATAATAAATTGCTTCAAAACAAAAGCCTTTTTCAGTCATAGTATGACACATTTTTCCAGCGAAAAACTGATTTTCCTTTTGTCCCACCAGAGCAAGCACATCATATAACTGTTCTGCTTTTTCTGTGCTTTCCATTTTTGTTCTTTTTTCCAAAAAGTTTTGATACTCCACACAAATAGTAATCCATTGCTCTCGCCTACCTTTTAAAAGTGGTTTTTGTTCCACCTCTTTTATGGTAACGCCAAAGCAATTTTTGCTTCCACTTTGCGGAACTTTTTCAGCATATATCAAAACATCTGTAAAACTTTGTTCTATTGCTTTTATAACCATTTCTTTTAAGGTTTGTAAAACGCTTTTCATGTATACCTCCTTATATAACATCTTCCCTTTTTAATGCAATTTCATTATGTGTCTGATAGGGTACCATTTCGCCCACACTAGAAAATAACATAACATTTTCACTGTCCATAACTTCTACTTTGCTACCTGGTAAAATAACATCATCTTTACGAAATAGTAACACAGCATCATAGACAGTTTCTGCTGGCAAAACAGCATTTACGGTTACAATTTTAGGATTTCTGCAAAGTCTGCAAGGCAATTCTTTTTTTTGTTCTTTTTCAACAAGGATTGTTTCGCCCCACTCCTGTTTTTGTTCTTCCCATTCCGTCACAAAACAAGTATGTTCAAAAAAGCGTTCTATATCTTTTATTATTTCTTTTATTTTTCCCATCTCTTTCCCCATCCCACACATTACCATTTTAGCTTTCGAAACCTATCCAATTCTTCAGAAAATTCTTTTAATAATGTTTTTTTATTTTCCTTCCAAGCAGAAGATTCACTTTGATAAGTAAGAGCAACATTTCCTTCTTTTATACTTTTTAGGGTAGTATTTTTACTTTGGTATCCGCCATTGTCATAAAGAAGCAAAGCAATTTCAACACAAACATTTTTTAATTCTGTTGGTATCTGCTCTATATAGCAATAATTTTTTACCATTTCAATGCTTCTTTCACAAGCAAATAATAAAGCAACATCTATATTTTGCTCCTCAGAGGTGTCAGTATTTTCTGTTTTCTCTTTTTCTGTGTCGTCAGTGATTTTATTTTCTGTTTGTTCTTTTTGTGCTTGTTTGCGAAGTTCCTGTATCATTTGATAAATTTCCTCTGTTGTTACAAAACATTCCACTTCCATAAAAACCATCCTTTATGCTCATGATGCAGTTCCATTAATATTAACCCAAATTCCTTCCATGGCATTGTCAGGAATCCATAAATCATGATATTTTCTATAATCAATTTTCCAAGCATTTGCTTTTTGATTGGTAACAGGGTCAAAAATTCTAGTTACATCTGTTTTAGAAACAGCAATCAAAGCATGGCGCACAGCAATAATCCAGTTAATATTTTGCGCATCCTGTGTTGCTTCAAATCCACCTTCTGTTTGTCCTTCTGTTGTACCATCAAAGAATTGATAAGCAGTTTTTAATCTAGCAGAAGGAACACGAATAATAGGGCTTCCGTCAATATTTTTCACATTTAAAGTCACATTTCCCTGTTGAAAAGTTCCACTTTCCAATACATGATTACTTGCCATATCCAATAAATTAGCGATTTTTGTAGACATTGTAATAACAATTTCATTTTCGTCACCCACAACATCTTTTATCATTGCAATTTCATCCAATAATTTTTGTAAAATAGTATCCTGTGTAGGTTTGTAAAGAGATGTTTTTTTCATAGTTTTTGCCAATTCTGCAATTTTGCTGTATCTGTAGGCATCAATTTCAGGAATTACCTTTGTTCTTTGAAACTCTCCCATAACATTACCTGCAACCAATGCAAAATTAGTTTCATCCACATCAACTGCATCTAATTGAAAAGTTCTGCCTCTGTCCTGTGTCATTTGTTTTGTTTCGTAAGTAAGTGTAACAGCTCCCTGCACAAAACCGCTATCTTTGTCGTAAGTACCTAAGCCATTTAATTGAATTTTAGGAATTTTAACTTCATTTCCGCCATTATATTGAATCTGACCGCTGTTTTCCTCCATCCATCCGCTTGTTGCGCCAGCTACTAATTGTCCATCTAAAGCGTCCATAAAAATTTTTGCATATTCTATTGTATTGATACTCATATGATATTTCCTCCTATCTTCTCATTAAAGCTGACTGAAATTGTCTAGCTGTTTCACTTTTTTTATCTGTTTTTTTGTTTGAGCTGTGGTATCCTGTTCCTTCCATTTTTTTGTTATCTTCTTCAAAAAGATAAGGAACTTCTTTTTTAAGCTGTTTGACATCTAAGCCTTCTATTGTACCATCTTCTGTTAAAGTAATGCTGTCTAAATCCACAAGTGCTAATAAAGCCTTTGTATTTCTGCCACCTGCTTCTTTCAAAGCAAACTGTACTGCATATTGTTTTAACTTTTGTTCATACATTTTTTGAAGTTCTTCTTTTTCGTTCTCCAGTTGTTTTATTTTCTGCATTGTATCCTGCTTGTCCATTTTCCACAATCCTTTCTTGTTTTTCTTTTTTGACGGCTTCCATTTCGCTATTTACATCTTGTACAAATGGGTGTTGTGCCAGCAATGTTTTTTCGCTTACAATTCCTTTGGAAGCATGAATCATATTTACAACTTCCAAGTCGTCTGTTATGCTGCTTAAATTTAAGCGAAAATCTAATTGATTCACATTATATTCTGTTCCATTTTTTCTGTTGCAATCTTCTGTTAAAAACCAGAAAAAAGTTTTCAATGCTTTTTTAATTTCCGGAAGAATTCCATTAATTTTTAAATGAAACATAGCATATTGAAATTTTAAAGACACACCACTTGGTGCATTTCCCAGTCTTTCGCTATCCGTATCAACGCCCATACCAAAATGGAAAATATCTTTTCTTAATAACTGTAGCCATTTAATTCTGCCTTCAATAGGTAATTCCACCTGTTTTGTTTCGACCTTTCCAGACGAATCCGAAATTTGAACGGCTCGATTGACCTGCAATTTTTTTGCAATTACATTTGCAGTTTCTCCACCATAGCCAGCGATAACCCAATACAATTCTACTAAATCCAGCAAGCTATTTGTTCCCTCGCTGCAAATCAAATCATAAGCATCTATAAGACCTTTAATCATTTTTAAATCTGGCAATTCTTTTGCATTATTTTTCAAAGGAATAAAAGGAACTTTTCCCCAACCATGTTCTTTTTTTTGGATTTCCTGTTGTTTTTCCCGCATAACTGTCCAGTGACCTATTTTTTCAAATTCTTTTTGATAAGTTCCGTCACTTTTTTCCATATAGTAAGTGACATCATTTTTGGTCCACCATTCCACTTTTTTCAGCATTTTTTCCCTGCCATTTTCTATAACAGTAAAATCATAATAGCGTATCACCTGTTCTATTTCTTTTTTATTAACAGAATCATAAAATACAATGAGTTCCTCTGCTGGCACAATACAATATTGCAAAATTCCTTCTTTGTCATAGTATATATGGACATATTCCACCCCTTTATTAGACGCACCTACAATCCATTCATATAACATAGCATTAAATGTTTCATCCGCCATTGCTGTTAAATATTTTTCATATTCTGAACTTTTTTCTCCTTTTACCAATATACTTGGTTCTTTTGCAACCAAATAGGAAGCCTTTTGTTCCACTAAAATATGATGGAATGGGCAAACAACATGATAATTGCTTCTGTTTGGGTTAGAAATCAATTTTATTCTTTCCTGTTCTGTTCCATCTTTATTTTTATAGGTTTCTGAAAAATGTTTTACAGAAAAATTTTTTTGTAATACATCTTGTTCACAGCAATAATATTTTTCACCTTCCAGCATTTCTTTTTTTCTTTTGCTGTTAGCATCTTCAAAAAGGATTGTTTTTAGCAATTCACTTTCGCTGTATTTGTGTTCTGCTTCCAGCCTAGATTGTATCAATTCCATTTCTGAGATATACATTTTCCGCCTCCTTTCTTTGTTATTATGTTACTTTTACCATTCTCATGTCATACTCTCTTGCATATCGAACCGCATCAATCGCATGATTATTTTTATCCGGAAATTTTGACTGCCAACGTCCTTCCATATCTCTTTCCAGTTCATATTCTAAAAACTCTCTTGCTGTTGCAGGACATCTTTGTTCATCAATAATAATTTCCTCTAAACTTTGCAGCCATTTTATACCATAGTTTACACTGTCTGGGCCTTTTTTGGCTGGTATCATTTTCAAGCCATAGGACTGCATTTCTGCAATAGATTTTGGCTCTGCACTATCTGCCACAATCAAAGCATTTTGTACATTTTCCAATCGAATCATTTCATATGCTTTTCGATTGCTCAAAGAAGTCTGCTGTATTTCAAAATAGATATACAATTTTTTTCTTGTTTTATCATAGTGATTTACAGTATAGTGCAAAGGGTCTATAGCGTAGCCCCAATCTAACCCTCTTGCGACATTATCAAATGTTGCAATTTCTTCTTCTGTAATTCTCCTGATTGTAACATTTTGAAATACAGTGCCTTCTGTTCCCGTTGCTTCTCCCAAATATTCATGTCGATAAATATTCGGTTGCATTTTTTTAATATGTTCCGCTTCCAAAAAAAATTGTTTTCCCAACCATTCCTGTGGGATTTTTTCATAGGTACTATGATGTATATATTTATCTTCTCTTTGTGTTTCGCTTTCTGTATTGACCCAATTTTTTTTACTTTTAGGCGGATTATAGGTATAAAAGACTACAAACTTTTTGCCGCCCCGCATTAAAGATTGATTGATATTTCTAATTTCCGGCATTCCAGCAAATTCATCTGTTTCCTCATACCATATATATCGGATATATCCTTTTCGGCATTTAATGGATTTTATCTTTCTAGGATTATCCGCCCCACGGAACAATATTTTTTGTCCTGTTGTCTTGTAGGTAATTTCCAAATGAGATGACGTTTTACTTTCCCATTGTTCTTCTACTCCCAGCATACAGATTGCCCACCAAATTTGTTCAAACACACTATCTTTTAAATGTACGCCAATTTTGCGCAGTATCACTGCATTGCTATCCTCATGTTTCATCATGCCCAATACAATCTCTAAGGATACAAAAGAGGATTTTGTACTGCCTCTGCCACCTTTTAGCCAATAATGCGTACATTTTTCAGCCCAAATAGCATTATGTACCTCATAAAATGGTTCTGCAATCAATGTTGAAAGCTGAATTATATTTTTCGTCATACATCAAACCTTCCTTTTACTAATATCATCTACAATGACAACCACATCATTTTTTGTTTCTGTTTGTTCAAAAGCGTTTTGTCTTTTTCCCAATAGTTCTGCTGCTTTCATTCTATCTTTCATAATAGAATCATTTTTTTCAATATAAGCATCGCCCTTCATCACGCTTGTCAGAAATTGCAATATATCTGTATCATCCGCAATTCCATCTTTTCTTTGTTCTTCCAACAATCTTAATATTTCATGTTGAATTTCTTTTCTTTTTGACAGCGTTTCCCCATACTTGTCAGAATAGCCTGCTTGTTCCGCCGCCTGTGAAACGGTTTTCCCTTGTGCCCGCAGGCGGCAAAATACAATTTCTTTTTCTTTCATCTTTTTTCCTCCTTTCTCCTATAAGATAGAACAACAAAAGTCTCAAAAAGTCTCAACTTTTACAAAATTTATAATTTTCGGCAAATTATTTTTTTAAAAGTGTTGATTTTACAATAAAGTTCGGCAATAATTTTAATCAACAAAGGACTGCAATCTTTTCATTTTGTTGCGTTTCATCACAAAGCAATATTAGTTTGTCCAATATTAAGTCATGGTCACGGAAACAAGTTGCTCTACTTTTATGGGTTTGCAAGGAAATATAATCATATCCATACCCTTTTCCATATCTTAACTTTAAAAACACCTGTTCTTCATAGTTTAGTTTTTCAATATAACGTTCCATTTTAGAATATTGTTTCATTTCATTTTTGATACATTCCAATGCTTTTGTAATTTCAAACTCATATAAACATTTTGCTTCTTTGATAGATACATTTTCCTGTTCTAAAAAAGGCGCATTTTTCCCCAATATCAGAAATTGATTTATCATTCTTTGTAATTTTTCAATCTCCAACTGTTTTTTATTACAATATTCAATCGCACCTCCCCATTTTGATAATTTTTGTTTCATTTGTATTCTTTCCTCCTTTGTAATCTTTTTTTGTTCCTTCTCTTTCATAACATTCCTCTTTTCGCAATCTGTAAATCTTTTTCACATCACAACGGCAGCTCCCCCTTCTATAGACCCATGTATCACAAATGATAATATCATTATATTATCAAGAGATACATTTTTTGTCAATCAAAAACCGAACATAGATTCTATATTATATTTATTGCCTTTTTTATTTTGACATGATACACTAATAAAAAACATAGAATCAAAAAATATAGAAAGGAGCCTTATATGTTTCAAAAAAATCTTTTTAAAGAACAACTTATCAAACTAATGAATGGAAGAAATACAACAGAATTTTCAGAGCAAACAGGGTTTAACCGTACCTATCTCTCCAAATATATTAATTTAAAATTAGATAGACCACCTTCCCCCCGTTTACTACAAGCAATTTCAAGTTCCATTGTCACCTATGAAGAACTTTTAATCTCCTGCGGTTATCTTCATAGTACAGAAAATCAAAATAGTAAAACCATCAAGCTGCCTGTCATTGGTTCTGTTCATGCTGGCAACCCCACTTTTTCAGAAGATTATATAGAAGGCTATGAATCGGTAGATATTGCAGAATTAAACCCTTCTTATGACTATATTTACATTCGTGTAGAAGGTAATAGTATGATTAACGCAAGAATTCACGATGGTGATTTAGTGCTTGTTCGTAAACAGTCTGATGTACAAACAGGAGATATTGCTGTTGTTGTGATTGATGATGAAGAAGCAACCTTAAAACGAGTGTTAAAAAAGGAAAACATTCTTGTTTTACAGCCAGAAAATCCATCCTATCCTTCTTATATTTTTTCTGGAGAAGAACAAAACCGTGTTCGTATTGTTGGAAAAGTAATGCATGTAAAATTTGTTCCACTCTAATGAAATTTAAAAATATTTCCATAACCGGCAGACTATGCTATTTATTTTTGTGTATAGAGCAATATCTTATTTTTTGTTATCCTGATAGAGATTGGACAATCGTTTCACAAAAATGTTGGCAATGGACAAATACCTACTGGAATAAGGCTTGTGATGAATATTGTAAAATTATTCCTTATTATCTTTTAGAATTTGATACTTATGAAGAAACGAATGAAAAGGAATTTGATGGAACCCTTTCTCAAGAGGAGTATCATATTTTGCGAAAACTTTATGACAACATTGCAAGTGGAGATAAAAAAGAAGAAATCAACGAAATGTTATTGCTACCAGTTCTATTTAACAATGCATGTGAGGGTGTTTGTTTTGCAGAAGCAGATACATCAACCACAGCTATTTTAGTAAAAGCAGAATCCATTTTAGTAAGACATGCTATTCCATTTCCAGATATCGAAAAAATCACTTTTTTAACAGTAAAACAAAAAGGTGGCTGGGGAGATTTTATAGAGAGTGAATTTCTTTCTATGTTAGATACTATTAGATAGAGTATATAGATATTCACATTAAGGCATGGAAGGATGACTTTGATGTGGTATTGTATCAAATAAAACAGGAGTAAAATTAGCACTTGCTAATGGCAATTTTGTCGCAGTTTTACCGTACAAAATACCGTCAATTATTATGTTAACGGTATTTGCGGCATTTTGACGGCAGGAATTTTTTAAAAATGCCGTTTTGCCGTTAGCAGAAGCTAATAATACAAAAATATAGATTATTTCCCACACAAAATGTGAGGTAAAGTAACAAGAAAAAACGCCTTTAATGAATAAATAGAACAGAACGAATTTTTAACGTATGGTGCTCCGTTGTCGTTCAACTAAAGTAACTGTTCACGTCCAACACACAGCTGCAAAACGAAGTTTTGCACAAAAGTTCTTTGCTACCTTTCTTTCAAGAAAGTAAGGAGATAGAAAAATTCTATCTCCTTTTCTTTACCGTTTTGGTATGAGAAGTGTCTGACCGCAAATAATTTTATTTTCATTGTTAATGCCATTTGCCGCCATAATATCTTTAATGCCTGCACTTGTGCCATAAAACTTTCTGCTGATATATCCGAGGCTGTCCCCTTCTTCCACAACGTAGGTCGCAAGTATTTTATTTTGTTCTTCTTCCGCTTTTCTTTTTGCTTCTTCTGCGGCTCTTTGTTGTTCCTGCTGTTTTTGTTGTGCTGCCTTTTCCTCTGCCTCTTTTCTCAGTTTCTCCTGCTCCTCTGCCTTTTGTGCTGCAAACACCATTTGTGTTTGTGTTTCTTCTAGCCGTTCCGCCATAGCATAGTAAGAACTTTGCACAGTAGCAATTTCTGTTTCGAGCTTTCTAACTCTACTGATATTATTCAGCAAACTGACCCCCATAAAAAGACAGGCAATGCATAGGATACTGCTGACACCAGCTAACATTGTCAAACGATTGCGGTTTTCTTCTTCTGCTTCTTTTGCCCTTCTTTGGAGTGCACGCCGAATATCTTTTGCAGCGTCCATTCTTTCCTCCTGGGTGGGGCGTCTTTTTTGTTCTCCCTCCTTTTTCGGTTTTTCTTCTTCTTTTTCCAACCGTGGACGTACTAAACGATTGTCCAGCATATACTCCTGCATTTCCTGATTTTTTTCATAATAAATGAAATATCCTTTTGCTGGTCGTAATCCTGTTTTTTCTGCATTATGTATAAAAAAGGTATCTAGTTTGTCCAAAGAATCAATAACAAACAATACCTGCCACGGTTCTTTAAAATATTCCCTGTGAAAAACCTCATCTTTTGCCATTAAAAAAGTGCCAAAACCGGGCTGCGTATGTACCCAACCCACTAAGGACAATCCTTTAAAATAAACTTCCATTTGCCCATTAATATAATTCCAAGTATCTTCTGTAAATGTTTCTGCACCTTTTTGTTGTATGGTATCTTTTGCCTGTATGGCACCACTAATAATAATTGCTTCTTGTTCCTCTACTGTAATATGTTTTCCTACCAAAGCGGCTAATTTTTCTTTATTTCCACCGCTTCTAGCATATTGATATAGATAAGTATGTACATAATCTTCCACATATATTTTAATGTCATTTTCTATCGAACCAATTTGTTTTGTGCTAGAAGGAAGGGTAATATTGTCCTTCTGTCCAATCGCACTGTATAAATTGCTGTCGTCATTAAAAAGAAACTGCATTGTTATTGTCCTCCTTGTTACGATTTAGGTTATCATAACATGAGTAACGGAAGAAATTTGTCAAAGGCTGTCTTATACCTCTCTTTTTTTTATACAAAAATATGCTTTTTTTCGTCAAATTATTCTTTCGGTTTTTTAGAGTTAACAGCATTTGCAATTATTTTTACAGTTTTTTCTTAACTTTTACACATTCTCCAACATATTATGCTTTATAAAAAGAAAACATCAACTATTTGCAAAAGGAAAATTTGCAGAGAAATAACAATGTATTATGATTTTTCGGGCAAATCCTCCAAGCTCATAAACGTATAACCTTTTTCTCTCAAACTGGTTATAATATCTGGCAATGCTTCTGTATTTGATTGAGAAACCGCATGAAGCAGCATAATACTTCCGTTGTGATAATTTTCCATCACCATATTATATGCGTTCTGTTTTCCGGGTTGATGATTCACGTCCCAATCTCCATAGGCAAAACTCCAGAATATAGTTTTATAGCCTTGTGCCTGTGTTTGTTCCAAGGAAAAAATACTATAAACGCCTTCTGGAGGTCTAAAAAAGTGTGGCATTTCCTGCCCTGTAACTTCCTTAAAATAAGCTGCACAATCCTGTATTTCCGAAGCAATTTGTTCTGCTGTTAATTTTGTCATATCAGGGTGTGTAACGCTGTGATTTCCCACAATGTGACCTTCTGCGACCATTCTTTGAATCAATTCCTGATTATCCCGAATATAAGATTTTGTTACAAAAAAAGCTGCTTTTACATCATATTCTTTTAGAACGTCTAATATTTTTTCGCTATATCCGTTTTCATAGCCTTCATCAAAGGTCAGATAAATAGTTTTTTTCTGTGTATCGCCTAAATAATAGGCATCATAATTTCCGATTGCAATTTCATACTGTGCAGATGGTGGTGTATTTTCTTTATTTCTTTTAAACCACCATGATTTTCTGTCATAGTAGCCAACAGATGGATTATTTTGTTGTGGCTGTGGCGGAACTTCTACCGGGTCATCTATGGGTGTTGTTTTTTCATTTTCTATCATAATAACTGGTGGCTCCATCATAATATCCGGTGTTGGTGCACCTCCCCCCATAAGTGCCGACATCAAAGATAAGATTGTACCAATTTGTAGCATAACAGTTCCCTCCTTTATAAAAATCATGCTATCATAAATTTAACATTTTTTATAGCTTGAATCAAGTTTTATTCTAAACAAAAATCTGCATTTTCAGATAAAAACTATAAAAAAAATAGAAATTATTTTAAAGCTTTGATAAAATAAAAAAAGAAGTATTTTCTAGGAGGGAGAAAATGGATATAGATGATATTTATATAGAACAGTTAAAAAAATACCTGGGAGAAAATGCAAAAATATTTCGAAGGGAAAAAGGAATTGAAGTATTTCATACTCGTGATATTGAAATACAATATCTTTTAGAAAACACAGAAAAAGGATATGCACTTTCTCTTATTGAAAGAGGCGTAAAAAGATATACAATGGTAGAATATTTTTTAGAATCAGAAAAAGAAATAAAACGAAAACTTGCACTCACTTTAAAAGCACATTTTGAAGAAGAAATAGATTATAAAAAATGGCAAGGATTTCATGAGATAAAAAATTTTGAAGAATGTAAAAAACAAATGAATCTATATCTGGAACCAGAGTATTATTCTATTATGCAGCCACAAGCAAGAAAATTTAATTTAGAAAAAGAACAGGAACAATATAACATTTACTTTTTATATGATAGTGGCGAAAAAAAATATTATGAAAAAGGGATAAACGTTTCTGATGCTTTTTTCCATCTTTACTATGATGCATTTTTATTCAAAAGAGGGATAAAGCATATAGAAGAATATCAAATATTGTTTGATGATAAAATAGAAAACATCTATGATTATTTAATCTAGCACTATAAAAAGATACAAGCAAAAGTTTTTTGCTTGTATCTTTTTATATCAAGCATTTACTGCCCAAGGTATGGCATTTCTAATTTCTTCTTTAATTTCGCTAGAAACTTCCACCGTACTAGGAGCAATCACAAAAATATTATTTGCCACTTTTTGGATACTGCCATCTAAAGCATAACAAGTTCCGGATAAAAAATCCATAATGCGCTGCGCCACTTGATATTCCACTTTTTCCAAATTTACCACAACTGGTTTTTCCAGTTTAATCTGGTCACAAATTTTTTGAGCATCTTCATAACAAGCAGACTGCATCAAAACAATTTCTAATTTTTTTCTTGTATCAATCGGATATACATTTGACCGTTTGCTTTTATTGGAAGAGTTGCTATTTCTGGGTGTTCGTTGTGCTTCTTCTTCCTCATCATACTCATTATAATCATCATTTTCATATTCCTCATCTTCAAGCATAAGCCCTCTAATTCTACCAAATAAACTTGCCATTTCAAAATCCCCTTTCACAATACAGTTTTCCTGTTTTTAACCAAATTTAGCAAGAATTCCTCCACCTCTATAGGCGGGGGATGAATTGCGTCTTTTCTTATCAGCATAAAAAATATAAATTTTTTGTTGCCTTATAAAAATAAATAGAATATAATAAATATATTGACAAGTACATTGACAACTGGATATATAGGGTTGCACAGAGAAACCAAATATGCGAAAACCAAGCTTCCTTCTGTGCGTAAAATGTCCAAGGTACGAATGGAAAGTAATTCGTGAAAACCGTGGGACACACGGGGTTAGCTCGCTTATGCTTAGTACATTGGTACTATCGAATCGAATGAGAAATCCCCGCCTCTATGCGTTAGCATAGGCGGTGGGAGTATGTCACGCATGACTTCTATAGTGTCAAATTGCGACAAAATTATTTGAAATCACCCTATTTTCTATTTTTAAAAATGTTTATTATCTTTCCTATTTTTCAAAGTAAAAGGCGATTTCCAACCATAAAAATTTACGGAGAAAATTCGCCTTACCATTATTTTGATAATAAAGACCAATTCTGCTTTGAGTTTATTACGAAAAGCAACAACTTGTCAAGTTTTTTTGTCGAAATAAAGAAATAATATGTTATAATGATACTAATAAATGATTGTCTTTTTACTTATGAAAGAAGCGAATACTATGACAACATTTGAAGTTATTGATTTATTTTTAACATTTTGTTTTTTTATCATTGCATTTCTTTCCTACATCAACCATAAAAAAAAATAAAATTGCCCTCATTTTTAAAAGGATGAGGGCAAAACAAAAATTATTTTAAGTTAAACCAAGCTTTTAAGCCTAAATATTGTGCTACATCGCCTAATTCTTCTTCAATTCTTAACAACTGATTATATTTTGCAACACGGTCTGTTCTTGCAGGAGCACCTGTTTTAATCTGACCAGCATTGACAGCAACAACAATGTCAGCGATAGTTGCATCTTCTGTTTCACCAGAACGGTGAGATACTACTGCTGTCATATTGTTTCTATTTGCCAGTTGAATTGCGTTAAATGTTTCTGTCAAAGTACCAATTTGATTTACTTTAATCAAAATAGAGTTACCAGCTTTTAAATCAATACCTTTTTGTAATCTTTCTGTGTTTGTTACAAATAAGTCATCACCAACAAGTTGCACTTTATCGCCAAGTTCTTTTGTCAATAACTGCCAGCCTTCCCAATCTTCTTCAGCCAAACCATCTTCAATAGAGATGATAGGATATTTTTCACAAAGAGCCTTCCAAAATTCCACCATTTCAGCAGATGTTCTAACCACTTCTTTGCCAAGCATTTTGCTTTCGCCAGGGAAATGATATTTTCCATCTTTTTCATCATAAAGTTCTGTAGAAGCAGGGTCCATAGCGATTTTTATATCTTCTCCCCATTTATAACCAGCTTTTTCAACTGCTTCTTTAATCAAGTCAATAACATCATCTGCTGTTGCAAGGTCAGGTGCAAAACCACCTTCATCACCAACTGCTGTAGAAAGACCTTTTCCTTTTAATACGCTTTTCAAGTTGTGATAAATTTCAGCACACATTCTTAAAGCTTCTTTAAAAGAAGGAGCGCCAACAGGCATAATCATAAATTCTTGAATATCAACGGTATTATCTGCATGTTTTCCGCCGTTCATAATGTTCATCATAGGAACAGGCATTGTTTTTCCGTTGAAACCGCCAAGATATTGATATAAAGGCATTGCTAAATATTCTGCTGCAGCTTTTGCAACTGCCATAGAAACACCAAGAATTGCATTTGCGCCTAATTTTGCTTTGTTAGGAGTGCCATCTAATTCAATCATTTTTGTATCGATTGCAACTTGGTCAAGGGCATTCATACCAATAATAGCATCTGCAATCACATTGTTTACATTGTTCACTGCATCTTGCACACCAGCACCAACATATCTAGCACCGCCGTCACGCATTTCAACTGCTTCAAAAGCACCAGTAGAAGCGCCAGAAGGTACAGCAGCTCTACCCATAATATTGTCATCTACAATAACTTCCACTTCAACAGTTGGATTTCCTCTAGAATCTAAAATTTCTCTTGCGTGAACATCTCTAATTTCAATATAACCTTTCATGTTCTTTCCTCCTCTTTTTTTATAAAAACATATTTTCATACTGTCAAAAAAGTTTTAAAAATTTTTTTGCAGTATATCTTGGTATATTTTAGCAAATTTTTTTTTTATTTTCAACTAAAAATAAATATTTTCAGTAAAAATGACGAAATTTTATTATTTACCAATCAATAAACTTTGACCTGTCATTTCAGCAGGTTTTGGAATATCCATCATTTCCAGCAAAGTTGGTGCAATATCAGCCAATTTTCCGCCTTCTTTTAAACCAATTCCATCTGTATAATTTACCAAAATAAAAGGAACTGGATTTGTGGTATGTGCTGTAAAAGGTTCACCAGTATTGTAATCAATTAATTGGTCACTGTTTCCATGGTCAGCACACATAAACATTTGTCCATTATTATCAAGCAATGCTTTTAACACTCTTTCTAAACAAGCGTCTATGGTTTCGATTGCCTTAATGGCTGCTTCTAAAACACCAGTATGCCCAACCATATCAGGATTTGCATAATTTATAATAATCAAATCATATTCTTGTGAATTAATTGCTTTTACAAGACCATCGGTAACTCCAACTGCACTCATTTCAGGCTGCAAGTCATAGGTAGCAACTTTAGGAGAAGGTACTAACCATCTATCTTCATTAGGATTTGGTTCTTCCACGCCACCATTAAAGAAAAATGTAACATGTGCATATTTTTCTGTTTCGGCTGTTCTTAATTGTTTTAAACCTAAAGAAGAAATATATTCCCCTAATGTATTGGTTAATCTCTGTGGTTTAAAGGCAACTAATTTATTTTCAATGGTTACATCATATTCTGTAAAGCACACATAAACAATATCTTTTGGTGCATTCGCTCTTTCAAAGCCATCAAACTCTGTGTCACAAAATGTTCTTGTAATTTCTCTTGCTCTGTCAGGGCGGAAATTAAAGAAAATAATAGAATCTTTATCTTTGACAGTACCAATGGCTTTGCCTTCTTCATCAACAATCGAAGTAGGCAATACAAACTCATCTGTTTTTCCATTTTGATAGGATGTTTTAATACATTCTTCAGAACTATTTGCTGTTACACCTTTTCCAGAAACAATAGCATCATAAGCCACCTGTACCCGTTCCCAACGTTTATCTCTATCCATTGCATAGTAGCGACCAGATACAGTAGCAATTTTTCCAACACCAATTTCTCTCATTTTTTCTTCTAACTGTGCTAAATAGTCCACACCAGAAGAAGGAGGTGTATCTCTGCCATCTAAAAAACAATGTACAAATACTTTTTCTAATCCATTTCTTTTTGCTAACTGTAACAAAGCATATAAATGGGTATTGTGGCTATGCACTCCACCATCAGAAAGCAAACCAAATAAATGCAATGTGCTATTATTTTGTTTACAGTGATTGACAGCTTTTAATAATTCTTCATTTTCAAAAAAGTCGCCATCTTCGATTGCTTTTGTAATTCTTGTCAATTCTTGGTATACAATGCGACCTGCACCAATATTCAAATGACCTACTTCAGAATTACCCATCTGTCCTTCTGGCAAACCAACATCAAGCCCACTTGCATAACCCCTTACGCAAGGATATTTTTCAATAATTTTATCTAACGTAGGTGTTTTTGCTTGTCGGATAGCATTTCCCTCGGTTTTATCATTAATACCGAAACCATCCAATATCATTAAAACTGTTGTTTTTTTGCTCATAGTTATCCTCCTTATAATGTGAGTATCCCTTTATAAGCTCGCAAGCATATTAATAGTTTACAATATTTTCAAATTCTTCTTTTAAGCTGGCACCACCTACAAGACCGCCATCAATATCTGCCATTGCAAACAATTCTGCTGCATTTTTACCATTTACGCTACCACCATATTGAATACGAACTTCTTCTGCAACTTCTTTTCCATATACTTCTCCAACAACCTGTCTAATAGCACAGCAAACTTCTTGTGCCTGTTCACTAGTTGCAGTTTTGCCTGTACCGATTGCCCAAATTGGTTCATAAGCAATCACAACTTTTTTAACATCAGCAGCACTAATACCATATAAACCAGCTTTTACTTGCATACGTACAATTTCAATATTAATACCCATTTCTCTCTGTTCTAATGTTTCGCCACAGCACATAATTGGCACTAAATCATGTTCTAATGCTTTTTTCACTTTTTTATTAACAGTTGCATCTGTTTCTCCAAAATATTCACGTCTTTCAGAGTGACCAATAACCACATATTTTACGCCCATTTCTGTGAGCATAGCAGGTGCAATTTCACCAGTATAAGCGCCACTTTCTTCAAAGTGCATATTTTCTGCACCAACAGCAATGTTTGTTCCTTTTACTGCTTCTACTACTGTTGCAATATCCACAGCAGGAACACAAAATACAACATCTACTTTATCTGTATTTACTTTGTCTTTTAACAATGCACATAATTCAGCTGCTTGTTTTGGAGTTTTATTCATTTTCCAATTTCCTGCAACAATTTTTTTTCTCATAAATATGCCTTCTTTCCCTCATTTATATTTTGTTATATTTGGTATCATAAACAAAAGAGATAGCATCATCAAACCAATGACAGCCGTCACTCTTAGTCTATGAGCTGCAAACAATTTCAAAAAAGGATTTTGAAATGTTTTTTTTGCTGTATATTCTATTTTTTGTAATAATTTTTGTCCTGTCCAACCAGAATCAACCGTAATTCTGGGAATTTCGCATAAACTTGTTTTTCCATTGACAACCGCAATATTAGTTGTCAACTGTAATTGATACCCTTTTTCTGCCTGCATCCATGATGCAATTTCTTTTCTATAATTTCCATTTGGATAAGTCAACACTTTGACAGGGCTTCTTTTTTGTAAAAATTGATTTAGCATTTTTTCGCCCTTGTCCACAGAAGAAGCCACTTCTTGATAGCTTCTATTGCCAACAGGTGTATGGTCATTGGTATGATTATAGATTTCGACCAAACCACTTTGTTGCATTTCGTTTAAATTTTCCCAGCTCATTCTTGCAATATCTCCCGGCAAAGGAATCGTACCAATAGAGGAAGTAACAACAGAAATATTTGCTTTTACATTATATTTTTGCAAAATGGGATATACCAGTTCATAGTTACTTTTATATCCATCATCTATGGTAATCACAACATACTTTTTCAAATGCAGCTTTGTATTTTTTGGCACCTGCTGCATTATTTTATAAAATTCGCTTAAAAACAGAAAAGTATATCCTTCCTGCTGTAACGTTTTTATTTGTTCTTCCAATTCATCAATCGGTACAATAACCCCATTTCCGGGTTCAACTTTTTCTGTCACAAAATGATGATACATCAAAATGGGAATATAATTTTCTGGTGCAATTTTTGCCTTTCCGCCTGCTGCAAGTGCCACAAAAGAAAGGTTTATGATTATAAGACATACCACAACCACCCGTTGTAAATATCTTTTCATTTTACTTTCCCCTCAGTTATCCATCGTTTCCCTTTTTTATTTTAAAAATGTTTTTTCTGCTGTTAGATGTATCTTACTGATTAAATCCTTACCTGTTCCAGAATTTACTGTAATTCTTGGAATCTCCAATATACTTGTATTTCTGTTGACAACATCACTATTTGTTGTTAACTGTAAATCAAATCCCATATAAGCACGCATCATAACGCTAATTTCTTTTCTATAATTCCCATTAGGATACGTCAAAACAGACGTTTTGCTTCTTTGTTGCAATTCTTTATCCAACATTTGTTCTCCCTTTTCCACAGAAGAACGAACATCTGTATACATTCTATTTTCAACAGGTTTGTGGTCATACGTATGGCTATAAATTTCGACCAAACCACTTTGTTGCATTTCATTCAAATTTTCCCAACTCATTTTTTCAATTTCTTTTGTACTGTAAATATATCCTGTATGGATTCTTGAGGTAATGACAGAAATATTTGCCTTCATATTATATTTTTTTAGCAAAGGATAAGCAAGTTCATAATTGCTTCTATATCCATCATCTATGGTAATCACAACATATTTTTGATTTAGATGAAGTTCTGGCTGTGTAACACCTGCATTTTTTTCTTCTATCTTTTGCAAAAGAATCTCATTTAATTCACTTAAAAAAATAGTTTCATATCCTGCTTCTTGTAATGCTTGCAGTTGTTCCTCAAATTCACGGATATGCATATTTGCTCCATCTCCATCTGGCACATCATCTGTTCTAAAGTGATGATACATTAGCACAGGGATATAATCCTCTGGGTTTGGAAAAGATTGTTCTTCTTCCATCACAATATTGTCAATGGTAACTTCTTTTGTTTTTATTGGAATAGTTTCTATCTCTATTGTTTTTTTATCCTTCTTTTGTATTTCCTGTGCAAGGACAGGCAAAAAACATTGCGCTGCCAAAAGTGCTGTTACAGCCATAACCCCATACTTTTTCATGCTACTTTCCTCTATTTCTTATTTATCATCTACTGCAACAACACCAGGTAATTCTTTTCCTTCCAAAAATTCTAAAGAAGCACCGCCACCAGTAGAAATATGTGTCATTTTGCTACCATATCCCAACTGATTGACTGCTGCTGCGGAATCTCCACCACCAATAATAGTTGTTGCATCAATTTGTGCCAAAGCCTCAGCAACAGCTTCTGTACCTTTTGCAAAATTAGGGAACTCAAACACTCCCATAGGGCCATTCCATACCACTGTTTTTGCATTTTTAATGGCATCTGCAAACAATTTTCTGGATTCTTCCCCAATATCAAGCCCCTGCCAATCATCAGGAATTTCTTTTGTAGGAACAGTTTTAAATTCTGTGTCATTTTTAAATTCTTTTGTAATCACTGTATCCACAGGAATCAAGAATTTTACGCCTTTTTCTTCTGCTTTTTTCATCATTTCTTTTGCATAATCCACTTTATCTGCTTCTAAAAGGGATTTTCCAACTTTACCGCCTTGTGCAACTGCAAAGGTATACGCCATACCACCGCCAATAATCAATGTATCCACTTTTTCTAGCAAATTGTTAATGACATTAATTTTGTCAGAAACTTTAGAACCACCCAAAATTGCAACAAATGGTCTTTCAGGATTATTGACTGCATTTCCAAGGAAGTTAATTTCTTTATCCATTAAATAACCAACAGCAGATTCTTTTACATATTTTGTAACGCCCACAGTAGAGCAATGTGCTCTATGGCTAGAACCAAACGCATCATTTACAAATACTTCTGCAAGGCTTGCTAACTCTTGGCTAAAATTATCTTCATTTTTTGTTTCTTCTTTTCTGTAACGAGTATTTTCTAATAATACCACGTCACCATCTTTCATTTGCGCAACTGCTTTTTTTGCATTTTCCCCAACAACAGTATCATCTTTCGCAAATACAACTTCTTTGCCCAATTTTTCAGAAAGGCGTTTTGCAACCGGTGCCAAAGAAAGTTCTGGTTTTGGTTCTCCTTTTGGTTTTCCCATATGGGAGCAAAGGATTACCTTTCCACCCTCTTTTATCAATTTTTGTATGGTTGGTAATGCAGCTACAATTCTGTTTTCGTCTGTAATCACACCATCTTGCAATGGTACATTAAAATCACATCTTACAAGCACCTTTTTACCTTTTACTACTAAGTCATCTACCGATTTTTTGTTCAGCATAATTGTTCTCCTTTCCTACTCTTTGTTTTAGTTTTACAGGTTTTTTGATAAAAGCCAATGCTTCCGCACATACTCTCCAAAGACAGAACGCTTTTTATTTCTGTTTTTCACTCCCAAATTCTTCTCTTGTTTTTTCTTTTTACTTGGCTTCTATATCCCTTGTTTTTTTCCCTATCCGTTTGTATATTTCTTTTGCTGTCATTTTGTCTGTTATCAAAATAGCTTGCGGCATTTTACAGCAGACAGCAGCAAGAGCTTCGGCTTTACTTTTTCCTCCTGCCACAACAATAATTTTTTTGATTCTGCTTAATTCTTCCAACCGCAGCCCTATGGAATAAGAACTATAAACGATTGTGCCGTTACTATCTAAATAATAGCCCAACATTTCCGCCACCGCACCTTTTTTCAAAAGAAACTCATAAACAGCAGAGTCAACCTGTCTTTTTTGTGCCATTTCTAATGCATTTCCCACACCCAAAATCAAAACATCGGCTTGTTTAATTTGGGTTATGGTTTCCTGTATCAATGGCTCCTGTTTCATTTCCTCGAAGGCTTTTTGGCTCATGTGGTCAGGCAGTTGCAGTAATTTATAACGTGCACCTAACTTTTCTGCTAAGCCAGCCGCCAAAGTATCTGCTTGTTGTTCGAGTATTCCCCCAATACTCCCCCTTGCAGGCAGCACTAACTCTGCCTTTTTTGTATGGAAAAAAGGCATACTTTCCACCATATTGGCAAGGGTAGAACCTCCTGTCAAAGCAATTTTACTTTCTTTTGAGATACTACGCAATAAAACATCTGCTGCAATCCGTCCCAATTCTTTTTTGGCACTTGGGCTGTCTTTACAGCCTTGTTCCGCAAGATACGCCTTTTCAATTCCTAACAAATCTGCTAAATGTTTTTCCATTTCTGAAATGCCGTTAATTGATTTTACAAATGGCTCCATATTTGTCAGTAAATTTTTGCCTTCTTCGGTCACTTTCATTCCTTCTCTTGAAACTACAATTAACTGTTGCATATGCAGCTTTTCCGTTTCGTTGCGGACAGTTCTTTCCGAAAAATCCAAAGAAAGAGAAATTGTTCTTCTTCCTACTGGCTCCAGCAAAGCAATTGCACGTAAAATACGGTATCTTCTTACTAAAGCCGACATTTCTTCTGGTGCTATTTTGTTTATCATTTGTAATGTATTACGATTCTCTTTATAAAGGGACATAATGCGTCCCACCTTTCATTTTTCGTCCCACCTGTCTTCAAAGGAAAACCTATCAGCAGGATTGCATCTCTAATAGGCTTGTGTTTATTATAACTGATTTTTCTAAATTTTTCAAGCCATTTCCAAATGTATACAGACAAAAAAGTAACTAAAATTTTCAGAACGAAATCACATTGTATGAAACAATATCCATATAAAATTTTTATTTTTTATTTTTTCCCGTCATACTGTAAAAAAACAGCACCCTATTTTTATGGTACTTGCTCAATAAAAAAAAGCTGCTTGCTCCACAAAGTTTTTTCGGATATACTCATAGTATATACAATAGAAAGGAAGGATATACATGCAAAAAAAATTTTGGGAACAAATGAAAAACAAGGCATTGCTAAAAAAAGTGGCTGCAGAAGAAGAAGTTTTTTGGCTCAATGAAAACCTAGAAAATGCAAAAACAGCACTATCAAAACTCAATTTATCTATGTCAGACATCGAAGATGCAGAAAAAAGACTTGCCCGTTTTGCTCCTTTTATCAAAAAATGCTTTCCAGAAACCGAAGTAAATAACGGATTGATTGAATCTCCCTTAACAGAAATTCCAAACATGAAAAAGCAATTAGAAAAAAAATATCAAATTTCGATTGCCGGCAAACTTTTGGTAAAACAGGATAGTCATTTAGCAATATCTGGTTCTATCAAAGCACGCGGTGGTATTTATGAAGTATTAAAACATGCCGAAGATTTAGCACTTGAGCACGGAAAAATTAGTATTACAGACGATTACAGCAAATTTGCCAGTGAGGAAATGAAAACATTTTTTAGTCAATTTAAAATTCAAGTAGGTTCTACAGGCAATTTGGGCATGAGTATTGGCATTATGAGTGCTGCGTTAGGCTTTCATGTTATTGTGCATATGTCTGCTGATGCAAAGCAATGGAAAAAAGACCTATTGCGCCAAAGAGGTGCTGTTGTGGTAGAATATGCGGACGATTATAGCAAAGCAGTTGAAGTCGGCAGAAAACAATCCGATGCTGACCCAAAGAGCTACTTTGTGGATGATGAGAACTCTGTTACTCTTTTTTTAGGTTATGCTGTTGCAGCAAAGCGTTTAAAAGCGCAGTTTACGCAAAAAGGAATTAGTATTGACCAAACACACCCATTGTTTGTATATATTCCTTGTGGCGTTGGTGGTGCACCAGGCGGTGTTACTTTTGGACTAAAACAAATTTTTGGGGATAATGTACATGTCTTTTTTGTAGAAACCACACCAGCACCTTGTATGCTTTTAGGTATGGCATCTGGAATGCAAAATAAAGTTTGTGTGCAAGATTTTGGACTTTCCGGACAAACTCATGCAGACGGTTTAGCTGTTGGCAGACCTTCCGGATTTGTTGGTGGTGTCATGACAAACATTTTAAGTGGAGAAATGACATTAAAAGACCGAAGAATCTATGATTTTATGAGAGATATTGTCAACACAGAGAATATCTTTTTAGAGCCATCTGCTTGTGCTTCTTTTATGGGTGTTGTTGATTTATTTCAATGTGAGGAAGGAAAACAATATATACAAAAGCATGGTATTTCAATGGAGAATTCCGTTCATATTGCATGGGCAACGGGCGGTAGTCTTGTACCAGAAGAAATTAGAAAAGAGTATATGAATACTTATTTATAAATGATACATGATTTTATACAAAACATTGAAAAACTTCATACAACAGAACTAGGAACCAAACGCATCAAAAACAATTTATCTTTAGAAACAGAAGATGTTGTCTTATGGTGCAAAACAAAAATTTTAGATAACAATGCAGTAATAGAAAAAAGAGGAAAAAACTGGTATATTACCATAGAACAGTATCAAATAACAGTAAATTGTTCTGCTTATACCATTATTACAGCTCATAAAATCAAAAATCTTTAACATAAAAACCTCTTTTTGACTTTGTCAAAGGGAGGTTTGTTATAAAATAAGGCAGGTATTTATGGAACAGAACCAAGCAAAAAAAATGGATATAAAAAACAAATTAAAAAATTTAACACTTATTCAACAAAAACTCTTTTTATTGACCTTACTAGAAAGATTATTTTATTCTTATCAAAAGCATACAAAAGGAAGTTATTACAAAGTGCTACAATGTTACATAGAAAACCATTGGGATTATGTTATAAATGGAACAAAACACCCCTGTATTATAATGGACAAATCAGATTATGCAGAGAACTATCAAAACAATTATGCTTCTCAAGACGAAAATAGTATTCTATTAAAATTAATAGAAAAAATTCATTCTATTCTTCCATGTTTTGTAGAAGATGATGCAGTATTTTTAATGGGCTTTGGAGCAGCTTTTGAAATCATAGCGTACTTTCTCCATCACTATTATGAAGAAAAACAAAAAAGTTCTAAACAAAATTGTCAATCCTGTTTAGAATATCTAAAAAATTTTTCAAGTTTTGTAACAGAACATGAACTGTATCATTTAGAATATACAAGAGAAAAAGCAGACATTGCATATTTACAAAAAGAAACAGATTTCCAAAAAATCCGTCAGCACTTTTTGCAACAACAAAGTCTTTTTCCAGAAAATGAACATTTTATTTTTTCTACAAAGCCAAAAAATAAAACCCTAGAAAATTTTTATGCTGATTGGATAAAAGGTGCAGAAATTATTTATGATAAATGTGAGGAAATTGTATTAAAACCAGATTGTGCAGAAACGTATTATCATTATGTAAAGGAATATATTTATGGACTGCAAAATACATATGAAAAAGCAATCCGAGATGCAGAAAGTCATGTTTATTGGAAAAGGTATTCCATAGCGATACAAGAACTAACGGAAGCCATTCATCAGGAACCCAATCTTGCCAGAGCCTATTATAAACGAGCTTGTATTTATGAACAATTAAAAGAATATCAAAAAGCCATTGATGATTTTACAAAAACCATTGCTCTAAGTCCAGATTTTGCTGGGGCATATTATCATCGTGCTTATAGCTATGATGAATTAGGAGAAAATAATAAAGCGATTGCTGACTTAACAAAAGTCATTTTATTAAAACCCTGTTTTGCAGAAGCCTATAGCAACCGCAGTCATAGTTATAATAAAATAGGGCAATATCAAAAAGCACTTGCCGATTGTGAAAAAGCAGAAGAAATCCATCCACAGTTATCCTCCATTTACTATAACCGTGGAAACAGTTATTATTATTTAGGAGAATATCAAAAAGCGATAATAAATTATGAGATAGTTCTTGCACAAATTCCACATGATATAGAAACATTATGTTTTCAAAAAGAAACTCATTTGTATCGTAAAAAAATAATGCGCCTTTTAAAAAAACATTCCAGCAACAAAAGAAAAAAAGATAAAAAGAGATTTTTAATTTTATAATTTTTCTTTTTATAAAAACCTTACTGATTTTCAAAACAGGTTAAAAAGCAGTAAGGTTTTTCAAGGAAAAAACATCATGATTTATTGACTAAAGTGGTATCTTCAGATAATAATGGGTCAAGTTTTGGAAATTTGTATCTCCATTCATCATATTGTTCTTTTGTAATTTGTCCCAGTTCTAATTTTTCTGCTTGTTCCTGCCAAACATCAAACATATGTAATAAATAAAAATCAGATTCATCTAAACATAAGCAAATTTTCCGGTCAATGGTAGTAATTTTCAAACCATACATATCTTCTATAGCAAAAAGCGTGTGCAAAAGTTTTATTTGATTGTCTATATTGGGAACGGTAAGTGCATCAGGGGCAATATCAAATATAGTAGCCATAGATTTTATCAAATTTTGTTTTGGTATTCTTGCCTCTGCTTCATATTGTGCCATACGAACATCAGAAGTACTTTTCAAAAAGCCGAGCATATTACCAAGTTGTTTTTGTGTCAATCCTTTTTTCTTTCGAAAAAATTTAATACGTTTACCAATCGCCATAATAAAAAACCTCCAACATAAAAATATATTGTTTTTAGTATAGCATACGGGAAAAGAAATAGCAATAAATATTAAATAAAAAAAGTTAATTGAATAATTATTTTATAAAAAATAACCCCCAAAAATTCAACATTTTTGAGGGTCTTATTTGGTTATTTCTTACATAACTTAGAATATTGATTTTTATATGTTTTTTCTATATTTTGTTACTAACATGTTTCTAAGCAATTCTATCTTTCTATCTATCATAACCCCCCATTCTATCGTGTATGACAAATAGCCTCAATATGGTACCTGTCAATAACAACTCTCCTTTTTCGTTCCCTTTTAATTTAATGCACCTCTATCAATCAGTTTTTGCATGGTAGGCTTTGCCCAATCTGGCATATTATCATACGCTTTCAGCCCACCCCTAAAGGAGTGGGCTTTTCGCATTTAGCTTGTAATTTTACCAACTGCCACATAGCGTAATAATTGATTTTTTGTGACAAAATTTTTTTTCATATCTTTGTTTTAACCAAATTTAGCAAGAATTCCTCCACCTCTATAGGCGGGGGATGAATTGCGTCTTTTCTTATCAGCATAAAAAATATAAATTTTTTGTTGTCTTATAAAAATAAATAGAATATAATAAATATATTGACAAGTACATTGACAACTGGATATATAGGGTTGCACAGAGAAACCAAATATGCGAAAACCAAGCTTCCTTCTGTGCGTAAAATGTCCAAGGTACGAATGGAAAGTAATTCGTGAAAACTGTGGGACACACGGGGTTAGCTCGCTTATGCTATTGGTACTATCGAACGAAAAGCCCCCGCCTCTATGCGTGCGTTAGCATAGGCGGTGAAGTATGTCACTAAACTAAAATCTACCTATTTTTATGATAAGCAAATTTTTCATAGTTATTTTTTTTGATAATATGTCTTTTCCTACCATCTGTTTTATGTTGATAAACTTCCCTTCTCCAATGCTTTCCATTTTTTATACAATCCATTTTTTCATTATAATGATAAACTTCTTCATATGGAGTTTGTGGTCTTTGACAACAAAAGAAACAAGCAGGGTCACCGCAAACATCATCCAGCCATTCATTGCATAAGGTACAGCAACGTGCGTCATACTTCTCCATTAATAAAACTGTTTTTTGTTCGCATTTAGGGCATTTTTCATTTAAATAAATACCTAATGGGTTCCAACACTTTTTATGTTTTTCTAATTTTTTCATTTCTTATTCATATCTATGCATAACATGATTTACTACACCTACTAATTTACCATTTTCATAATATACTCTAGGTACTCTTTTGGTAATTACACAAGGTATTTCATAGTTAATGGTAGATAAAAGATTTGCTAATTCTTCAATCGGTAATACAGCATCACCTTGTATACCAAACACAACTACTTCATCTCCTATTTTTACATTAGGAATATCCGTTACATCAATCATAGTTTGATCCATACAAACTCGTCCCACAATAGGTGCTCTTTTTCCATGCACCAACATACAACCCTTATTAGAAAGATTTCTATTATATCCATCTGCATAACCAATCGGTACTGTTGCAATTATTCTTTCTTTATCTGCTGTATAAGTTCTGCCGTAGCTAATTTGTGCACCAGCCTCCACTTTTTTCACTAAAGCAATGGAGGTTTTTAAGGTCATCAATGGTTTTAAAGCAATTCTACCCTCACATTCATCAGAAGGAAGCATACCATAAGTAATAATTCCAGAGCGCACCATATCAAGTTGTTTTTCAGGGTAACTAATGGTAGTTGCACTATTTGCACAATGGCAAATTCCCATAGATAAGCCTTTTTGTTGACAAGCCTTTATCATTTTTTGGAAACGGTCAAATTGCATTTCTGTAAATTGTGGACAATCTCCACTATAAGTATCTGCTACTGCATGATGAGTAAAAGTACCTGTGATATGAATATTTTTTAAGGAAAATACTTCTGTAATACTAGTAAGGGAATTTTGAAAATTTCCTTCATCACATTGGAATCCAACTCTTGTCATACCAGTATCTAATTTAATATGTCCATCCACTATAACACCTGTTTTTTCTGCTTCTGCATTTAATGCTTTTGCATAATCCAGTGAAATAATGGCTTGTGTAATTTTTTCATCAGAAAGCATTTTGGCACATTCCACTGGTGTATAACCTAAAATTAAAATAGGCTGTGTAATACCTTGCCGACGCAAGCTAATGCCTTCTTCTATATTGGAAACTCCAAACCAGTCAAAACCGTTTTCTGCCAATTTTTTAGCAATGACACCATCACCATGTCCATAGGCATCTGCTTTAACAATTCCCATTAACAGATGTTCTCCTTTTAGAGATGCTTTGATATTGTCGATGTTATACTTCAGTGCATTCAAATCAATTTCCGCCCATGTTCTTTTTACAAATTCCATATTTGCGCCCCTTTCTTATAGATATTGCACAATATTTTTTAATTTTTTTACTTTTTTTAGTATAGCACGACGAAAAACAGATTGCAATATTTCAGTAAAAGAAATATTGTACATTCTAAAAGAAATTTGTATTATAGAAATATTTTTTCAAAAGCGAGTTTGTCACTACCTTCAAACCATATTGTGCCACAATATACAAAACTATTTTTTTGAAGTATATGCTGCATAATTTTATTTGCATTGTCTGTATCCACTCGAATGCTATCCACACCCTTTTGTTTGCATAATTTTTCTACTAACTGAATTATGACATTAGACAATCCACTTCCTACATTTTGTTTAGAAATAGCTAAGCGATGAATTACCGCATAAGTTGCATTGCTTTGCCATGCTCCTTTTATATTTTTATAAGCAGGTTCTCCTTCAAAATCAACACACATATAAGCTAATTTATTGTTATCGTTTTTTACAAAATATCCACGTTTAGCAATAATATCTTCTTTGATATTTTCTCTATCAGGGTATCCTGTTTGCCATTGGTCAATGCCTTGTTGCTTTAAATATTTCTTTCCATCATTGATAATATCCATTGCAATTTCAATATCTTCCATTTTTGCTTGTTCTAATGTAACTTCCATATTTTTATTTTCTCCTTATTGTTGCTATATTACTTTCTATTTGATAGAATAGTATTAAAACATACTTTTGTAAAATTAAAAGATTAAAAATAATACTTCAAAATTTTTAAAGTAAATGGAGGTTATATATGGAAATAAAATATTTACCCTGTTTTCAAAAAAGGAAGTATTGCATAGAAAGGAAAAAACAGTTATAATAGAAAAGGAACAACAGTTATAAAAATATATTTGAGGTGAATACATATGCTAAAACCTGTGGCAGATTTATTGATATTGTCTATAGTAGCAGGAAATGTGCCTGCAACAGAAGTACCTGCAACAGAAGTACCTGATACATCAATATCTATTACATCCGAAAGCACAGTAGAAGAACCATTCATTATTATAGAAGAACCAGAACCCGAACCTATAGAAGTGGAAGTAGAAGTTGCACCTAATTTCGATTTTGATATTGCTTCCTACACCACAAAATATACTGGTGCAGACTCCAATAATCGTAATTATAACATGCATCTTGCGTCAGATTCTATCAATGGCATTGTCTTAGAACCGGGAGATAGTTTTTCCTATAATAATGTCATCTTAAAAAACAGCCATAATGGGAAAGATTACAAAGAAGCAGGTATTTATTCCAATGGAAAAGCGGCAACTGGAATTGGCGGTGGTATTTGTCAAATATCTTCTACATTATACCAAGCCGCATTATATTCTGGTATGACCATTACGGAAAGAAGAAATCACTCTTTACCTGTAGGATATATGCCAAAAGGTAGAGATGCCACGGCTTCTTGGGGCAGTATTGATTTTAAATTTAGAAATGATTTAAGTGTACCCGTTAAAATAGAATCCGTGATGCAAAACGGAAAAATAAAGGTAAGATTTTTGGCAACACAAGACCCTAATGTGGGCAACATTAAAGTAGATGTCATTCATCAGGCAGATGGTTCCTATGTTTTAAAAAGAACCAGAGCAGATGGTACAGTAGATTATACTGCTACCAGCAGATACGGAAGTTAAACTTTCCTAAAAAGAAATTCGATTTTTTAAAAAAATTTTTATTTTATCATAAGAAAACTACGGGAAATAGAATCCCACATTAAACTTTTGGAAATCCGTTTCATCTTTAATAAATTATTCAAACAGCAGGTTACTTTTATAGTAGTCTGCTGTTTGACTCTATAAAATAATTTGCAAAAAGGAGTTAATTTTTATGTTAGATATTTGTTTGCTTGGCACAGGCGGCATGATGCCTATGCCAGAACGTTTTTTAACAGCTATGTTAGCAAGGTTAAATGGACGTTTGCTTTTAATGGATTGTGGAGAAGGAACACAAGTCAGCATGAAGTTGCTTGGCTGGGGATTTAAAAATATTGATATTATTTGTTTTACACACTTCCATGCAGACCATATTTCCGGACTCCCTGGTATTTTATTGACGATTGGAAATGCAGGACGTACAGAACCTTTAACTTTAATTGGGCCTGTTGGATTGCAATATGTTGTAGAGGGACTAAAGCGGATTGCACCAGAATTGCCCTTTCCTTTGACATTAATAGAATTAAAGGAAGATACTCCTAATCCAATCGAAATCAATGAATTTCGCATTTCTTATATTCTAGCTGACCATATGGTACGTTGTTATGCCTATCGTATTGATGTATTAAGAAAAGGAAAGTTTGATGTGCAAAGGGCAAAAGAGCAAAAAATCCCCAAAAAAATATGGTCAAAACTGCAAAAAGAAGGCTTTGCAGAATGGGAAGGAAAACAATATACAGGGGACATGGTTATGGGGGCAGAACGCAAAGGAATTTCCGTTGCCTATTGCACAGACAGCAGACCAGTAGACCGATTCATTTCTTTTGTAAAAAATACCGATTTATTTATTTGTGAGGGAATGTATGGTGAAGAAGAAAAAAAGCAAAAAGCCATCGAAAAAAAACATATGCTTTTTTCAGAAGCAGCAAGATTGGCAAAACAAGCAGAGGTTTCCCGTTTATGGCTCACACATTTTAGCCCTTCCTTACAAGAACCAGAAATTTATTTAAAAAATGCAATTCAAATTTTTGGACATGCCGAACTTGGAGAGGAAAGAAAAACAATTTCTCTTGATTTTATACAAGAATAATGGCAAAATAATAAAAAACAAATCATTTATTTTTTCGTATTATAAAAATGATACCATGTTATGTTTTTTTAGAAAGAGGAAAACAAATTGAAAAAAGATTATGAACTGGTAAAGCAAGCTATATCTGGGGACCAATGTGCTTTTGCAGAACTATTAAATCGATATAAAAACCTTGTTTATTCCGTTGTGCTGCGTATGGTCAACAATACCGAAGAAGCGAATGATTTAGCCCAAGAAATTTTTATCAAACTTTATAGAAATTTGGACAAATATCAGCCAGAGTATAAATTTTCTACATGGTTAATTCGTATTAGCACCAATCATGTTATTGATTATCGTAGAAAAAGAAAACAAGAAACTGTTAGCATGGAAGAAATGTCTTATCAACTGACAAGCGACAGTTCACCAGAAAAAGAATATCTCCAAAAAGAAAAAAGAAAATCTTTGGAATATGCCATTCAAGCATTACCAGATTTATATAAAGTTCCGATTGTACTCTATCACCAGCAAGGGCTGCGTTATCAAGAAATTGCAGAAATCATAGGGGAACCTTTATCTAAAGTAAAAAACAGAATTTTCCGGGGGCGAAAAATGTTAAAAGAAAATTTGGAAAAAGAAAATGAATAGAAAAAGGTGGGGCACATGAAATGCTATAATACGGAAAAATATATTATGAAATATATGGATGGGGAAATGACAAAGCAAGAAGCAGAAGAATTAAACCAACATATACAAGAATGTCAAAAATGTAAAGAAGATTTTTTATTTTATGACGATTTGTTACAACTTTTTGAAGAAATGCCTTTATATGAAGCACCAGCAGATTTTGAAAAAAATGTTATGCTGCAAATACAAGCGCTTCCAGAACAAAAAATTTCGATAAAAGACAAAATTGTTGGATATATTTGGGGTACTTTTACAATATTATTTGGCTTAGGCGCAGTTCTTGTTTTTTATAAAGAATCTATTTTTCACTTATTGGAAAAAAATATTTATTTTAATCAATGGGTAAAAAACATTGCACCGATTGAACACAATATTGCACAACAAGAGCAGGCATTTCAAACAGCCATAGAACATTTTATGTTATGGACAGACCAAATTTTAACAAAGGGATTTTCTTTTTTGCTTTTCCTTCTTTGTTTTGTTTGTGCTGTGCAGTATGTTTTATTAAAAAGAAAAAAAGAGCGTAAATGGAAATGAAAAAAATAGACTGGTTTTTACTTTATGTTACGATTGTGATTGGTATTACTTGCTTAAGGCTTTCCAATGGCTACCCTTTGGAACTAGTACAATTTTTAAATGGTTTTGTAGAATTAGCAGAAAATATGATTACATATTTTGGACTGACAAAAATATATCAGATATTACAACAAATTCCTATAAAATGGATATTGCTTTTAACAGAAGGATTTGAATTTGCTGTCGGATTTCTTATTTTATTTTTGTTTCGTCCCCAGTGGGAACAGGGCACCATGTTACTTTTAAAAAAAGGCGGTATGGTCATTAAAACAGGCATTGCATTATATGTTATGCTATTTGCTATTATTTGCATTTTTATTTATTCTGTTGTTGGCTTGCCGATTGGTACCTTGTTTCTTTTATTGCAGCATATTGCAATTAGTTTAGGATATATTCCGATTGCTGTATTTTTTGGCTATTTGCTGCTGCAACAATTTCAAATTAAAGGGGAAATTTATTTATATTATATGATAGGCACTTTTGTGATGTTATTATTTAAAAATGTATCTTTGATAGGGGGAGCATTTTTATTTTTTGTATTTCCTGTGTTAGCATTAGGGGTAGATATGCTTCTTTTTATCTATCATTTTATCTATCAATGCAGTTTTCCCGTAGAATTTCAAGAAGAAAAAAAATTTAACCGTGATAAAATAAGGGATATTATTAAAAAAGATATGGAAAGGAGATAGCAACTATGGAAGAACAACGAATCCTTGCGATTGAAAGCTCCTGTGATGAAACAGCAGCAGCAGTTGTAAAAAATGGCAGAGAGGTACTTTCTAATATTATTTCTTCTCAAATTGCACTACATACAGTATATGGTGGTGTTGTTCCAGAAATTGCTTCCAGAAAACATGTTGAAAATATAGATGGTGTTATTATGGAAGCATTACAGCAAGCAAACGTTACTTTACAAGAGATTGATGCTGTTGCCGTTACTTATGGGCCGGGATTAGTTGGTGCTTTATTAGTAGGGCTTGCAGAAGCAAAAGCACTTTCTTTTGCTTTACAAAAGCCCCTGATTGGTGTGCATCACATAGAAGGACATATCTGTGCCAATTATATTGAAAACAAAGAATTTGAGCCTCCTTTTATTTCACTTGTGGTATCAGGCGGACATACACATATTGTTTATGTACCAGAATATGGAAAATATGAAATCCTCGGAAAAACAAGAGATGATGCCGTTGGAGAAGCGTATGACAAAGTAGCAAGAGCGATTGGTATGGGCTATCCAGGTGGGCCTAAAATAGATGCTGCAGCCAAAAATGGAAAAGAAACGATTGCTTTCCCCAGAATATTTTTAGAAGAAAATAGCTATGATTTTAGTTTTAGCGGACTAAAATCTGCTGTATTAAATTATATTAATAAAGCAAATATGATGGGGGAAAAAATTATACCAGAAGATGTAGCAGCAAGTTTTCAAGCAGCGGTCATTGATGTTCTTTTAGAAAAAACAATGCGCGCAGTGGAACAAAAAGGAGTTTACAAAATTGCATTAGCAGGAGGTGTTGCTTCTAACAGTGCATTAAGACAAAGAATGAAAGAAGAATGTCAAAAAAGAGGTTATACCCTAAATATTCCTTCCCCCATTTTTTGTACCGATAATGCAGCTATGATAGGTTGTGCTGCTTACTATGAATATCAAAAAGGGATTCGAGATTCTTTAGACTTAAATGCAAACCCTAGTTTAAAATTAGGAGAACGATAACATGAAAAAAACGGTATTAGTAACTGGTTCTTCCAAAGGAATCGGTAAAGAAATTGCTTTTATTTTTGGAAAAAAAGGATATTCCATTGTATTAAATGGCAGCAAAGATAAAAAAGCATTGGAAACAACAAAAAAGGAATTTCTTCAGCAGGGAATTGATTGTATTGCTGTTTTGGCAGATGTTTCTAACTATGCAGATTGCGAAATGCTTTTTTACGAAATTAAAAAAGTATATACTGGTATAGATATTTTAGTAAATAATGCTGGAATTGCACATATTGGATTATTTTCAGACATGACACCGGAACAATGGAAAAAAATATTATCTATTAATCTGGAATCTGTATTAAATTGTACACATATTGCATTAAAATATATGCTTTCTTGTCACAGTGGTTCTATTATCAATATTTCTTCCATATGGGGACAAAGAGGTGCGTCTTGTGAAGCAGTTTATTCTGCTTCAAAAGGCGGCATAGATGCCTTTACAAAGGCAATGGCAAAGGAATTAGGCCCTTCTGGAATTAGAGTCAATGCAATTAGTTGTGGTGTAATCGACACAGAAATGAATGATTGTTTTAATCAGGAGGAAAAAGAAATGTTAATAGATGAGATTTCACTGATGAGAATTGGAACAACAGAAGAAGTTGCAAAATTGGCTCTTTTTTTAGGAGAAGATACCGCTTCTTTTATTACGGGGCAGATATTTATTATAGATGGCGGTATGCTCTAACTTACTTTCTTGACGCTTTCTTGAAAGAAAGCATTGAACTTTGTGCAAAACTTCGTTTTGCTGCTGTGCTTTGGAGCGAAATGGTTGTTGTAGACAAACACCAACGTATCACTAACAACTAAAATTTTGTATTTGTTCTATTAAAAAAACTTTGGGCAAAGCCCAAAGTTTTTTTCAATGTTTTCTCATGCTTTCTGTTGCGGTTTTAAATTTGTCATGTACAGAATTCATGGCTGTATCTACTTCATTTTCGTCAATCAGAACGGATATTTTAATTTCAGAAGTGGAAATCATACTAATATTTACATTTGCATCATAGAGTGCTTCAAAAAATAATGCTGCCACACCTGGATTTGTTGCCATACCAGCACCAACTACAGATAATTTTGCAATTTTATCATCATGCACAATTTTTTGTGCTGTCAATCTTTCTTTGTTTGTCTCTAACACTTTTAATGTTTGTTCTAAATCTCCTTTTGCTACTGTAAAAGAAATGTCTTTTGTATCATCACGTCCAATAGACTGCAATATAATATCTACACTAATTTTTTCCTTTGCCATTAAAGAAAATACTTCAAATGCAATTCCAGGTCTGTCTTTTACACCAACCAATGAAATTCTGGATACATCTTTATCTGCCGCTACACCGCTGATAAGCATTTTTTCCACTTTACTCTCCTCCTTAACTATTGTACCTTCTGCATCTGACATACTAGAGCGTACCACTAATTTTACATTATATTTTTTTGCCATTTCAACGGAACGATTATGCAGTACTTTTGCTCCTAAGGATGCCAATTCCAGCATTTCATCATAACTAATTTCGTCTAGTTTTTTTGCGTCTTTTACAACTCTTGGGTCTGCTGTATATACTCCGTCAACATCTGTATAGATTTCGCATAAATCTGCATGTAATCTTGCTGCTAATGCCACCGCAGAAGTATCTGAGCCACCTCTACCTAATGTTGTAACATCTTCATATTTGTTGACGCCTTGAAATCCTGTGATAATGACAATATTTTTTCTGTCCAATTCGTGCTCAATTCTTCCTCTGCCAATGGTTTTAATACGAGCATTCCCGTATGTAGATGTCGTATCAATGCCAACTTGCATTGCATTTAAAGAAATTGCTCTTGCACCTAAGCTATTGATTGCCATTGCCATCAATGCAACAGATTGCTGTTCTCCTGTAGAAAGCAGCATATCCAGTTCTCTTTTTGAAGCATTTGGATTGATTTCATGTGCTTTTTCAATCAATTCATCTGTTGTATCTCCCTGTGCAGAAAGCACAACAACAACATCATTTCCTGCCTTATAAGTATCAATAATTCTTTTTGCTACATTAAAAATACGCTCTTTGTTGGCAACAGAACTGCCACCGAATTTTTGTACAATTAACAATTTATAAAACCTCCTGTCATTCTGCAACAAGCTGAGCGCCTTGACTATCCGGCTTCAGCAATGTGAGTTGCCATTCATTTGGAATTGCTTTTAAATATGCTGTCATTTTTTGTTGAAATGCTTCTGCTTTGTTATCTGTCAATATTGCCATTAAGGTAGAACCTGCACCACTTAAATAAGCAGCCAATGCGCCATAATTTTTTGCTGCTTTAAAAATTCTGTCCATATCTGGTATGAGTTGACTTCTGTAAGGTTGATGAATACGGTCTTGTACTGCCATTGTCAAATTTTCATAATTGCCAGAATAGATGGAAGCAACCAAAAGTGCAGCCCTAGATGCATTAAATACAGCATCACTTCTATCATAAACAGAAGGCAAAACTTTTCTGGCATCATGGGTAGAAACAGGAAAATTTGGCACCATAATCGCAAAAACTAAATCCTCTGGTAAATCTAATCTAACATGACGCATTTCGTTATAATCGGTGGCACCTACTACCATACCACCAAACAATGCCGGATTAGAATTATCTGGATGCCCTTCTATTTTTGCTGCAATTTGTGCTAGCTGTTCTTTGGAATAATGACAGCCTGACATATGATTTGCAGCTAAAAGTCCTGCTACAATACAAGCGGCACTACTTCCAAGTCCTCTGACCATAGGGATATAATCTTCTTGTACCAGTCTTACACCAGGCATAACATTTCCAGTTTCTGCAAAAAAATCTACCATTGTTCTATAGATTAAATTATTTTTGTCTGTGGGGATTTCAATTTTATGTTTTCTTTTTACAATAATTTCGACACCTTCCTCAATTTGTTCAAACCACAAATGATTATATAATTGTAGTGCAACCCCAATACTATCAAATCCTGGACCCATGTTTGCTGATGTTGCTGGCACTTTTATGTGTATCATTTTTACATCTCCATTCTAATTCTATTTCGTACTTCCATTTCTTTAGAAAGTTGTTCTATTTTTTCTGCTAAAGATTTTTCTGTTTCAATGCCTGTAATGACTGCAAATTCGTCTTTTGCTTCTTCTATCGTCACAATACTACAGCCTCTAGCGTTTTCAAAAAAAACAGAAAGTGCTTTTTGCTGCTCTGCTTCTCCTCCAGCAATACGAACTAACGCTTTTACTTCCATATGGTCATTGGATAAGATTTCCATTTTTTCGGCTGTCCAATCCACATCAACATGCAAATGTTTATGTCTTGCTGCTGCAATCACATCAGAAACAACAGCACTTGCTGTTGGCAAACTTCCTGCGCCTCTACCATAAAACATTAAATCTCCTACCATATTTCCTTTTACAAAAATTGCATTAAAAGAACCATTTACGTTTGCAAGCGGATGTTCTTTTGGTAACATCATAGGTGCTACAAAGGCAGAAATCCCTTCAGGGCTATTTTTGCTGACACCTACTAATTTTATCACAGATTTGCACTTTTTGGCATAGGCAATATCTATTTTGGTAATTTTGGTGATACCTTCTGTTAAAATTTCTTCAAAATTGGCCGTTTTGCCATAAGCTAAAGAAGAAAGAATAGCAATTTTTCGACAAGCATCATAACCTTCTACATCTGCAGTTGGGTCTTTTTCGGCATAGCCTAATTCTTGTGCTGTTTTTAATACATCATCAAAAGCATAATCATTTTCTGTCATTTCTGTCAAAATATAATTTGTTGTGCCATTTAAAATACCCATCACTTCCAAAATGACATCTGCTGTCAAGGAACGATTCATAGAACGTAAAATTGGAATACCACCACCCACACTTGCCTCAAACAAGAAATTTACATTTTTTTCTTTTGCAATATGAAGTAGTTCAGGGCCATGTGCTGCTACTAATGCTTTATTAGATGTTACCACATGTTTTCCTTTTTGCAAGGCAGCTTTTACAAACTGATAAGGCACATCAACACCGCCCATTACTTCTACAACCACTTGAATACTTTCATCATTTAAAATATCATCTACATTATGTGTTAATACTTTATTCACTTCATGGTCAGGAAATTCTCTCAAATCCAATACATATTTAATATTAATTTGCATTCCTGCTTTTCTTGTAATGACATCCTTATTTTTTGTTACAATTTCATAAACACCAGAGCCTACTGTACCAAAACCTAACACTGCTATATTTACCATGTTATCCTCCTTATATTTTGTAAAAAGATATTAAGATTCTCTTGCTATAATTTTGAGGGATTGAATCCCTTCTGTTGTTTCAATTTTTTTCATCAAGCCTGCTAAATCTCCCACTAACTCATTTGTTTCAATGGTAAGTGTTACATTTGCAATTCCATTAATAGGAATGGTTTGATTGATGGTTAAGACATTTGCACCATAGATGGCAACTCCATTTAATACAGAAGAAAGCAAGCCTGGTGTATGGTCTAAATTCATAGAAATGGTGACTGTTTTTCCTCGTGTATTTTCATAGAGTGGAAAAACAGCATCTCTATATTTATAAAAAGCACTTCTGCTAATTCCAACTTTTGCAGCAGCATCTTGTATGGTGCGCTGTTTTCCACTTTCCAATAGTTTTTTTACTTCAATCACTTTTAAAAAAACTTCGGGCAGAACACTTTTATCAACAATATAAAAATTTTGTTCTTCCTCCATAAAAAGCCTCCTTTGTTTTTCTTTCAAGAACATTTGTCTATGCAACAAAGAATATATCATACATTTTTGTGGATTTCAAGTATTAATTGACATTTTTTTTACTTTTGTATGTTTCCGCTAGAAGGAATGAAAAACTTGTATTATTTTTATAGAAAAAATACTTCTTTTCTGTTACAATCAATAGGATTGTAGAAAGAAGGGATACTATGCTATACGGAATTGGTACAGACATTATAGAAATTACACGAATCAAAAATGCAAAACAATCTTTTTTACAAAAAACATTTACAGAGCAAGAACTAGATTATTTTTATCAAAAAGGTAGTCGTCCTGAAACACTTGCAGCCATGTTTGCAGCAAAAGAGGCAGCAGCCAAAGCGATTGGCACAGGATTTCGGGGATTTCTTCCCATTGACATTGAAGTATTACATGATGAAAAACAAAAACCCTTTATTAAACCATCAAAAAAATTAGCTTCTTTATTAGAACAAATGGAAATAAAAGCACAATTTCAGCTTTCTCTTTCTCATTGTCAGGAATATGCAGTTGCTTTTGTTATCCTCCATCAAGCATAAGCAAAGGGCTTTCAAAATTCATGAAAGCCCTCTCCTAATACTTCCGTCATATCTGTAACAAGTACAAAAGCACTTTTATCTATTTTGGAAACAATTTCCTTAATTTTAACAAGTTCATTTGCAGTAAAAACACAAAGTAATACTTCCTTTTCTTCATTGGTATACAATCCTTTTCCATGAAAAGCGGTCACACCTCTGTCTGCTTGTTCTAACAATGCTTTGCCAATTTCCTTCCAGCGTTTGGATATAATCAAGGCACCACGGGAAAAAGAAACGCCCTGTAAAATAGTATTCACCCATTTACTTGTTAAAAATACTGATGCAATAGCATACATTCCCTGTTCTATTCCAAAAACAGCCATTCCCAGCAATATAATGATACTATCTAATACAAAAATACATTGTGCCACAGAAATTTTAGGTATCATTTCATGGATTAGGGCTGCTGCTAAATCAGTTCCACCTGTTGCGCCCATGCTTCGCAATACAAGTCCTGCACCTATTCCTACAAAAGTTCCGCCAAAAAGGCAAACAAGAATAAAATCCCCTTGATAAACCGGCAAAAATTCTGCAATAAACAGTGCTATAGAAAATCCAATACAGCCAAGCACAGTACGCTTAAAAAATACATTGCCAATTTTTTTACGTGCTAGTATAAGTAATGGTACATCCCACAGCAGATTAACAAGCCATAGGGGGATAGAAAAGCCCCAATTTTTTTGTGCTATTTCATTTAAGACGATTCCAAGCCCTGTTGCTCCTCCTGCCACAAAACCACATGGTGCAAAAAACATTTCTATTCCTACCGCCATAATCATAACGCCCAGCAAAATACAACTAATTACCCTATCTTCTTTTTGCAAATACATCCTTCCTTTCTTGAAAGAAAGGAAGCGAAAGAACTTTAACTTTTGTTCACAGAACAAGAACAAAAGTTTTAGATGAACTACAACACAATGCAATCAGCTTCTAATCTTTCAAAAAATATCAATTTTCTAATTTCCTCTTGAAAGAAAGGAAGCGAAAGAACTTTAACTTTTGTTCACAGAACAAGAACAA
>CAJUKL010000003.1:57596-80321 GCA_910587195.1 uncultured Clostridia bacterium
AAGTTTTAGATGAACTACAACACAATGCAATCAGCTTCCATTCTCCAAAAAGTTTATTTCTTCTTTTTATTTCTCAGCACAGCCAATACAAATTTTGGCAACCGCATCATACGTCCCAAGCGGGTAGGCTGTGTAATAAGTCGATAAAACCATTCTAGTCCTAGTTTGCAAAATATAGCAGGTGCTCTTTTGGTTTTACCAGACATTACATCAAAACTACCTCCCACACCAATCGCAATTTTAACATTTGTCAAACGGATATTATGATAAATCCATTTTTCTTGCTTTGGTGCACCAAGCCCTACTAATAGTATGGACGGAGATAATTTTTTTATGTCATTTAAAATATGTTTTTCTTCTTTTTCATCAAAATAGCCGTTATGTCCTCCCACAATTTTCAAGTTAGGATATTTTTGCTGCATTTTTTTTGCTGCTGCCAAAGAAACACCAGGCGCACCACCAAAAAAATACACAGTATGTTCTGTATTTTCAATTTCTTCTAATAATTTTTGTACTAAATCATAACCAGCAACTCTTTCTGTCAATTTTTTTTCGCTGTATTTTGATGCCCACACAATGCCAATACCATCTGGCACCACTAAATCGGCTGCTTTTACTATATTCATCAATTCTTCATCTTTTTGCGCCTCCATTACAATTTCTGGATTTGGAGTACAAATAATATGTTGTTTTTGCTCTTTCAAAAATCCTTTTGCTATTTCCGTTGCTTGCTGCAAAGTAACTGTATCAAAAGGTACATCCAACACATGAACTTTTTCTCTCATAAAACAATACCCACCTTCCTTAATAAAATCTTGAAAACCACTTAAGGTTTTCTTTTTTCCAACAATTTTATCAAATATTTTTCATTATAATGCGCTCTTTGTTCTAACTGTTCGGACTCTCTTTTTAAAATATCAACATATTTCTGTCTATTTTGTACCATATCCTCTACCATTTTTAAAGTTTTTTGCATATCAAATTGCCCGATTGCGCCACCAGATGGCATATTCAGTTTTTCCAGATAATATTCAATTTTAGGGTCATATACAAAACCAATCAATGGAACCTTTTGTCTTGCTGCAAAGATTAAGGTATGCAAACGCATACTCAATATAAAATCCATACATTTTATAATGCCCATAATTTCATAAGGAGAGTAATTTTGTTTCAGTAAATAAGATTTTGTTTTCATTCGTTTTTGAACTTTTTGACTAATTTTAATATCATGTGGTACCTGCATTACAATAAAAACAATTGTTTTATGATATTTTTGCTGTACAATATCACAAAGCTGTGCAAATTCATCTACAAAGCCGTCCATATCTTTCCAATTTCTTACAGATACACCCACAAAATTTTTATCTGTTGGAACGCCAGCCTTTTTTAATAATTCCATTCCTTGTTCTCTTGAAATACTGTCCATTGTAAAAACAGGGTCAGCCGTCACAAAGCATTTTTTTTCATCAACTCCCATTGCTTTTAGTTCTGTATAAGAGTTTTGTTCTCTTAATGTAATTAAATCTGCTTTATTCACTACCATTTGCACAATACGTCTATTTTTTTCTCTGGATACTGGGCCAATTCCATTTGCATATAGCATAACCTTTTTACCCATAATACGCGCTGCTAGTATAATTGATAAATAATACATTAAAGAACGTGTGCTTGTACTATCCTGTAAAAGCGAGCCTCCACCGCTTAAAAGAACATCACATTTTTTGATTGCCTTTAGCACTTCCCGTATACTAAAACGATACACCACATCCATATGATATTTTGCTCTTGTTTCTTCCGGCTTATTAGATAACACCGTAATGTGGTAATTTTCACCCAACGCTTGTATATTTTTGTGCATTGATAATAAAATTGCTTCATCCCCTGCATTATTAAAGCCATAGTAACCGGATAATATCACATTATATTGTTTGGTATGATTTGCCTTCCATGCTGCATCATATGCTTCAATACAGTTCCTAGCCATTTTGGTTACAGAATAATATTCAAATATCACACCTCTGCTATAAAGTCCCACTTCTTGTCTTTGTTGCTCTGTCATTTCCTTAAAAACATAAAGCACATCTTGATAAAGTTTTTCTTCTGTAGAATATTCACAGCCACGACAGCAAAAATTATTTTCCCTTGCCAATTCCAGCTTATCTTCTCCAAAAATGCCAATATAACCTTCATTCCCAGCTACAATGACCGTTTTTCCACTTGCCATAGCTTCTAGGGCTGCACGGCTTACTCCCACAAACATTGTTCCAACAGCAATTAATTCATTAATATCTGTTCTTGCTCCTGTCATAGTAATACATTTTCTACCTATTTTTTTATTTTGTTCTTGTGCTTTTTTGTTTAATTCATCAAAAACATCACCGCCGCCTACAATCAGCATTTTGATACCCTTTACTGCTTCTGCAATACGTGGTGCAATTTCAATCAACTGTCTTGCTACCAAAGCTCTGCTTTCGTCCATTCTGCTGACATACACCAAGACAGGTTCATTTTTTGCAATATCAAATTCTTTTCGTATGGCATCGCCATTTGTTTCCGGTGAAAATTTATCTGTATCAATGCCATTGATTGTAACAAATATATTTTCATAAGGTACTTTATAATTTTTAATTAAATATTCTCTAATATCATCACTAACAGCAACTACTTTTTGTCCCCAGTTTGTCAAATATTTCAAGCCCATTCCCGTATAAAACACCCAGTGCGCCGATGTCACAAAGGTAACACCATATTTTTTATGTAAAAATCCGCAAATAAAACCGGGTATTCTTGCATGAGAGTGGATAATATCTACTTTTTCTTTTTCCATAATCTGGCGAAGCAAAAAATAAGATTTTATCATTTTAAAAATATTTCTTTGATTCATAGGAACTCTATAATGTAAAATTCCATATTCTTCTAATTCCTTTTCATAAACGCCACCATTAGAAGCTACAATAATTCTATAGCCCATTTTTTTCAGTTCTTTTGAGAGTTCTACAACATGTGTTTCTGCACCGCCAATTTCTAAGCCCATCAATGTCATCAATATTGTATATCGTGCCATAAAATTCTCCTTTATTTTAAAATTTAAGCATTTTTAAAACTTTTGTACTTTTTGATAAATTTAAAATCTCAAATTTTTAATATTATTTTTCCCGTTTTTAAGCTCTCTTTTACATCAATTACTCTTTGATTAGAACTACCTTTCCAATGTAATTGTGGGTCTGCAAATTCTTCCAAAAAACGCCCATCTACTAATACATCTATTTGTTTTATTACCTCTAAATGTTTCACTTCTTCCCATAAATAGCCTGTATAGCACCATATTGTTTTGCATGGAAACCGTTTTTTTATTTTTTGAACGAGGCATGTAATTGTGTTTCTGTTATCTGGAAAAAGAGGGTCACCACCACTCAATGTTATACCATCTATATATTCTTGTTCTAATTCTTGATAAATTTCTTTTTCAGCAGCTTCATCAAATGGCAGTCCCTCATTTGCGTCCCAAGTGATGGGATTATGGCAATTTTTGCAATGATGACCACAACCAGATACCCACAACACCACTCTTAAACCATCTCCATTTAGCATATCATCTTTTGTAATATTATGATAATTCATTACATACTTTTCCTTTCTGCAATTTCTGCCATTTTGGCATCATTTAGACGAGTATCTCCTTTTACTCTTGAATAAGATAAATAGCCATTCATTCTATCTATTTTAGTTAAATTTCGACTTCCACATTTGGGACAAACATCCATTTCCAGTTCCTGATGTCCACAATCGTCACAGTAGGCAAGAGAAAGATTCACTCCCTCATAAAATCCCATTTTCATAGCACGGCGTACCAACGCCCGAATAGCATCTAAATTATAGTCAATCGGATATTTTACATATTGTATTTTTCCGCCATTTGATAAATCCCAAAAACGATATTCTAAATTTTGCTTTTGGATAGGAGAAATATTTTCCGTAACATGACAATGAAAGCCATTGCTGACATATTCTCTGTCAGAAACATTTTCAATAATCCCATATTTTTTACGGAACTGTGTTACTTGCAGACCACATAAATTTTCTGCTGGTGTAGCATAGATAGCATATAAATTACCATCTTCTTTTTTAAATTCTTCCACTTTTTTATTAATATATTTTAAAACATCTAATGCAAATTGTCCATCTTGGACAAGAGATTTTCCGTTGTGAAGCTGCTGCAATTCATTTAACGCTGTAATGCCAAAAGAAGCTGTAGCTGTTTTCATAATTGGTTTAATTTTATCATGGATTCCCAAATGACCACCATAAAAACCGCCTTCACAATAGGCAAGCGGATTGGTAGAAGCCCGCATTTCTCCCAAATAGGCATACGTTCTGATATGAAGCTGACGGATTAAATTTAAGTAATAGTCCAATACTTCATAAAAATCATTTCCTTCCTGCTTTGCCTTAGCATAAATCATTGGTAAATGTAAACTTACTACACCAATATTCCACCTTCCTACAAAAATTGGCTTGTCATTTTCATCCGCAGGATTCATACCACCTCTTTCATACCAAGGAGATAAAAAAGCACGACATCCCATGGGGCTAATAATTTCACCATATTTTTTATAGATACCAGCAACATAGCCTTCTCCTGTTAAACTTAGCCAATCAGGATACATTGTTTTGCTAGAGCAAGCAATTCCAGCTTCAAAAACATCTTCTAAAACCTTACCAGGCCCATGTAAATTTTCATCATATAAAAATACAATTTTAGGAAAAAGCACTGGTTTTTTACATTCTTTTTTCCCTTGTCCATTTTTGCGAACATTAAGCATTGTAATAGATGCCATTTTAGCAAAACGACTCATTCCTGTTCCCATTGTCATAGTAATAAAAGGATAATCGCCACGGCTAGAGGCTACTGTATTAAATTTATATTCCCAGCCTTGAAAACCCTGCTCAAAGTCTACTAAAACATCTTTGATTGCTTCTTTTTCTGCAATTTCTTTTGTCAATCCCAGTTCTACATATCTATCATAAAATTTTTTATAACTTTTTTCTGCAAAAGGCTCTAATAATAAATCGACAGAAGGCACCGTAAAACCACCATATTGTTGGCTTGCTGCACTTAAAACAATATCTCCTATTACATCAAAGGCAACATTTAATGTTTTTGGCTCGTTATACCAAAGATTTCCCATTTCAAAACCGCCTGTCAACACACTTTTGACATCAAATAAACAGCAATTCATGGTGTCCCTTCTAGCAGACATATCATGAATATAAAGATAACCATCTCTGCAAGCTTGCAATTCTTCTGTTGTCATAAAGAACTTTTGATATAATTCTTTGTTAAGCTGATTAAATATCAAACTTCTTTTTGTAGATACTAAAGCACTATCTGTATTGCTATTTTCCTTGTCACCAATATACATAATAGATTGGCTTTTTTTATAAACCTCGTCCAGCATTTGTACAAAATCCTGTTTGTAGTTGCGATAATCACGATAACTTTTAGCAACTGCCGGATTTGTTGCTTCTAATGCTCCTTCCACAATGTTATGCATTTCACTAATATGTATCCCTTCTTTATTAAGAGATTGTGCTTTTTTTTCAACAAAATTGCAAATAAAATTTAAATCTTCTTCTGTAAATTTGACAAGTGCTCTATAAGCAGATTTATTGACAGCAACCACTACCTTTTGCACGTTAAATTTTTCTTTTGTATTATCTTTTTTGATGACATACATAACATAAACCTCCTCTGTAAACAAATAACACAATATCAAGTGTTTTCTGAAATATAACGATACCATATATTGTATAAATGTGCAAGAGAGAACAGAAAACAAAATATTGTAAAAGTCATAAAAAAGCTTGTAAAATAGACAAAAATTAAAAAAATGTCAATATTATTTTTGTTTTTTATGTTGCCACCCTACTATAAAAAAAATCTCAAAAAGTCTCATTATAGCAATTTGTAGTGCTATAATAAAGTTATAACAGGAGTGGCTAATAAGATATAATTAAAATAATAAGAAAAGAGATACTCAATATGCCACAAAACTATACTCCAGAATTTAAGAAAAAAATGATTCGTCTTCATGAGGAAGAAGGTCGCAGCTACAAAAGCATCACTGCTGAATATGGTGTTTCTAAAGCTAGTGTTTCCAAATGGTGTAACGAATTTAGCAAAGAATGCCAGAAAAAAGCCCAGAACGATACAAATATACCAAATGAAATGGAAACAATGAAAGAAAATTTTCGTTTGCGAAAGGAATTAGAAGAAATGAAAAAGGAAAATCTCTTCTTAAAAAAAGTGGCGGCATTCTTTGCAAAGGAAATTAATTAGAGGCTTATCAATTTATCGACAAATATCATAAAGTATTTTATCAGATGGCTCTTGAAACGTCTGAAAATCTATCCAAATGCTTACTATAATTATGCAAATCATCCAAAGTATGAGTAAAGCAGGATATCCTTATGATAATGCAGTAATGGAGAGATATTTCAATACGCTAAAAAACGAATGCACGAACTTATATGAATTTCAAACAGAAGAAATCATGTACCGAACAGTAGAAGAGTTTGCTTATGTCATCTATAATCATATGCGTCCTCATAGTTATAACAATTATCGTACACCCTATCAGGCTCGAATTGTATAGATTTTATTTTTTAGTCACAAGTGTTACAAAAATGCTTGACCACTACAGCCGGATACAAATTCAGGCTGGTTTTGGTTATTTCTAAAAAAGCATGCTATCCCGCATATAAAGTTCTACTCCCTTAGTCACATCTGCATTTCCCTTCTTGCAAAAGCAGGAATCAAAAGCAGGAATAGATGAAAGAATTAAAAAAATTGTAGGACATAAAGAGCAAGGCATTACAGAAACAGTCTACACCCACTTAGAATTGCCCATCAAACTAGAAGCAATAAATAAAATTTAGTGTTACTAACATGTTACTAACGGACAAAAATTTTTATCTTTTGACAGGCACAACAAAAAAAACCCCCAAGAATCCAACATTCTTGAGGGTCTTATTTGGTTATCTCTTACTAAATTGTGGTGCACGTCTAGCTGCTTTCAAGCCATATTTCTTTCTTTCTTTCATTCTAGGGTCACGGGTTAAGAAACCTGCTTTTTTCAAAGCTGGTCTATAATCTGCATCTGCTTCTAACAAAGCTCTAGAAATACCATGTCTAATTGCACCTGCTTGACCTGTAAAACCACCACCATACACATTCACCAACACATCAAATTTCGCAGTTGTTTCTGTCAATTCCAAAGGTTGGCGTACAATTAATTTTAAAGTTTCCATACCAAAATAGTCATCAATATCTCTTTTATTAATTGTAATTTTACCGCTACCAGGCATTAAATATACTCTTGCAACGGAAGATTTTCTTCTACCTGTACCATAATATCTAGCTGCTGCCATACTTGCTTCCTCCTTCTATTAAAATTTCAATTCCAACGCTTCTGGTTTTTGTGCTGCGTGTGCGTGTTCTGGACCAGCATAAACATGAAGTTTGCTAAACATTTTTCTACCCAGCGCATTTTTAGGAAGCATACCTTTTACAGCGTGTTTCAAAACTTCTTCTGGTTTTTTTTCTAATTGTTGTTTCAGTGTAACTGTTTTTAAACCGCCCACATAGCCACTATGATGTGCATATATTTTTTGGTCTAATTTTTTACCTGTTACTACTACTTTTTCTGCATTGATAACAATAACATAGTCACCTGCATCAATATTTGGGGCATACATTGGTTTATTTTTTCCTCTCAAAACGGCTGCAATTTCAGATGCCAAACGACCTAAAGTTTTGCCGGAAGCATCTACAACATACCATTTTCTTTCTACATCAGCGATTTTCGCTATGTATGTTGTTCTCATACTATTTTACCTCCCTTATTCTAATTGACCCTTTGACTTTATGCATTACTATGGGAAAGCAACACATAATCTCCATTATGGCAAAGCATAACTTATTGAGTCCCACTGTGAAACTTATATTTAAAGCTAAAAAGCTCTAAAGTCAAATCAATACAACGTTAATTATTATATAATAAAAAAAATCTATTGTCAACGATAATTTAAAATATTTTAGGACAAGCACATAAGAATTTTTTGCAAACAGAACAGATTTTATTTTTTAAAACCTTGAGGACTTTGGTCTACACTTCGTTCCGGTCAACGTCCACTGGACGTTTTGCATCCTCAAACTCCTACAAGCTTTTTGAAAAAAGCTTGACCAAAAACTTTACCTTCTACACACGGAACAGAACAAATTTTTTAACCACTGGTGCGCCGTTGTCGTTCTTCCACAACAACTATTCAAGTTCAACTCACAGCTGCAAAACGAAGTTTTGCACAAAAGTTCTTTGCTTACTTTCTTTCAAGAAAGTAAGTTTCTAAAAGGGTTAAACCTTTTGCAGGGGCTGTCATACCCGCTTTTGTTCTGTCCTTGCTTGCTATAATCCCAGGAATATCTTCTATTTTTTTCTTTCCTTTTCCTACTTCTAGTAATGTTCCTGCAATAATTCTTACCATATGATATAAAAAGCCATCTCCCGTAATTTTGATAGTTACAAAACAATCATTTTTTTCTACCACACAATCAAAAATGGTTCGAACTGTTGTGCTCACTTGGCTCCCAGCCGCACAAAAACATTGAAAGTCATACGTTCCTATTAAATACTTGGCTGCTTGATTCATAGAAAGTATGTCCAATTTTTGAGGAACAAATACACTATTTTTTCTAAAAATCGGATTGGGAAAGTCATCATTATAATAGGTGTAGCAATATGTTTTTTTGATACAATCATATCTTGGGTGAAATTGACTTTCCACTTCTTCCGCTTTTTTAACAACAATATCTTCTGGCAAAAAAGAACGGATAGCAAAAGGAATTTTTGCTGTTGGAATAGAAGTTTCCACATCAATAACGGCTCTTTGTCCTAATGCATGAACACCAGCATCTGTTCTGCTTGTGCCAATGATTGGACAATCTGCCCGAAAAAGTGCTTTACAAGCATTTTCAAGCGTTTCCTCCACTGTTTTAACTTCATTTTTTTGTTTTTGCCACCCACAATATTCTGTACCATCATATGCCACTGTTAATAATATTCTTTTCATTTTTATCACCATAAAAAAGGAAATTGTGCCGCTGCAAAACGGAGGGCAATCAGTGCAATACAATAAGCTGCCAATAATACAACTGCTTTATAATCAGAAGATTTTAATAGCATAACATTCATTCTTGTTCTATTTTCATCTCCATGATAGCACCTTGCTTCCATTGCCATAGCTAACTCGTCTGCTCTACGGAAAGCAGAAATAAACAAAGGAACTAAAATAGGAATTAAACTTTTTGCTCTTTGTAATAAATTTCCACTATCAAAATCTGCACCTCTTGCCTGTTGTGCTTTCATAATTTTATCTGTTTCATCTAAAAGAGTTGGAATAAAGCGTAATGCAATCGTCATCATCATTGCAATTTCATGGGCAGGAACCCCTATTTTTTTAAAAGGTTTTAATAAATATTCAATTCCATCTGTCAACTGGATAGGTGTCGTTGTTAATGTCAAAATAGAGGAGCCAATGACAAGCAAGATAATACGAACACACATTTTTATTGCCATCAAAATGCCTTCTGTTGTAACAGTAAAAATGCCCCATTCCAATAAAATATGTTCTCCTCTTGTCATAAAAACATTAATAAAAGCTGTAAATAAAATAATAATTAATAATCCCTTAATTCCTTTTAGCATAAATTTTAAAGGAACTTTTGAAGTTTTAATCACGGCTGCCATACACAACACTACAAAAACATAACCCGTAAATGTATTCACAAAAAACAAAGTTAAAATAAATAAAAAGGTAATCACTAATTTTATTCTTGCATCTATACGATGAATCGGAGAATTAACAGGATAATACTGTCCGATTGTAATATCACGAATCATATTTTTCCCTCCCCTTTTAATAAAGCATATAATGCTTTTACAGCTTCCTCCATGGTATAAATATCTTGTGGTAAAGCATAACCTTTTTCTCTCAAAGCGTCCAAAACGTAACTAATTTGTGGTGCTGCCAGTCCTATTTTTTCCAATTCCTTGACCCTTGCAAATACTTCTTTTGGCGTTCCCATCATAGCAACTTTTCCTTTTTCCATAACAATGAGTCTGTCCACTAATTTTGCCACATCTTCCATACTATGGGATACAAGAATAATCGTAATTCCTCTTTCTTTATGAAGTTTTTGAATGGCAAGTAAAATTTCATCTCTCCCTTTTGGGTCTAATCCTGCTGTTGGCTCGTCCAATATCAGCACTTCTGGATTCATTGCAAGTACGCCAGCAATAGCAACACGTCTTTTTTGTCCTCCAGATAATTCAAACGGAGATTTTTCATAGATATTTTCGGAAAGGCCTACTGTTTGTAAAGCCTCTTTCACTCTTTTATCAATTTCTTCTGGAGATAATTTCATATTGCTTGGCCCAAAAGCAACATCTTTGTAGACTGTCATTTCAAAAAGCTGATGTTCTGGATATTGAAAAGCAAGTCCAATTTTTTGGCGCACTTCTTTTAATTTTGCTTTATCTTTGTGGATATTTTCACCATCTAATAAAATTTCACCTGCTGTTGGAAAAATCGTACCATTCAAATGTTGTATCAAAGTAGACTTTCCAGAGCCAGTATGACCAATTAGTCCAATAAATTCCCCTTTTTGTATTTCTACATTGACATCATGCAAGGCAACTTTTTCAAATATGGTATCAGGATTATAAACATGGGTTAAGTGGTTGATTTTAATTGACATATCGCACCTACCATTTCTTCTACTGTTAAAATATCTTGGGGAATAGAGATTCCCATTTTTTTCAGTTCATATGCTGTTTCTGTCACCTGTGGCACATCAAGTCCATAGCTTTTTAAAGTTTCCACTTGTGGAAATACTTGTTTTGGAGTTCCTTCTAATACCACATTCCCATCATCTATCACAAAGACTTTTTCTGCCCTTACTGCCTCATCCATATAATGGGTTATCAATACAATCGTCATACCTTCTTCTTGATTCAAGCGCAATATCGTATCCATAACATCTTTTCTGCCAACAGGGTCTAACATAGCTGTTGGTTCATCAAAGACAATACATTCTGGTTTCATAGCAAGCACGCCAGCAATGGCAATTCTTTGTTTTTGTCCACCAGAGAGTTTGGAAGGAGTATGTTCTTTATATTCCAACATGCCAACAGCACTTAATGCCTCATCTACTCTTTTCCGTATTTCTGCAGAAGGTACTCCCAAATTTTCGGGGCCAAAAGCAATATCCTCCTCCACCACAGTAGCCACTAATTGGTTGTCGGGGTTTTGAAATACCATTCCAGCACTTTGTCGAATATCCCAAAGGAGTTCTTCTTTTTGGGTATCATAGCCATTTACCCATAAAACGCCTTCTGTGGGACGCACTAAAGCATTGATATGTTTTGCAAAGGTGGATTTTCCAGAACCGTTATGTCCCAGTACTGCAACAAAGCTGCCTTTTTGAATTGTTAAATTTACATGATTTAGTGCTAATATTTTTTCTTGCTTTGTGCCTTTTTCTGTCTCTATCACTTTGATATATTCATAAGACAGATTTTCAGCTTTAATCATTTCCATATTTCCACCGCCTGTAAAAAATAGTCTATGGCAAAATATGCTCACAGCTAGAAATAGTATACGGTATTCTTTTTGAAAAAGCAATCAAAAACAGGAATTACTTAAAATATTCTTACAATTCCTGTATCCATTCGATGAAATAAAAGGAATATGCTATATAACTTGTATTGACAAAGCAACTTTTTTTTAAAATGTTGTTTTTATACATAATAAATGCTATGATTAAGCTATAAAAAAAGGGTTTGACATAAGTCTATAATAAAATGAGAATACAATAGAGGGATAACAATGAAAATTATAAAAGAATGGTTCCATGAGGGATTAGGAAAAATCATTTGTGCAGAACAAAGAGCTTATCAAGGAAAAACTGTTGGTGCAGAAGAAAAAAGTGATAGCAGATTTCATCTTTTTGGAAGAAAAGAAAAAATAAAGTTTCTTTCCAAAGAGCCAAAGCTTTATAATATTATGTTTTCTTTTTTTGCAACTTCTGATGAAGAACTGGAGGATATTTTTTATAACAGAACTCCAGAAACACAAGAAGAATATAAAAACTATATATTTATTTATCAATCTCTTTTAAACTCCATAGAAATGATTGAAAAAGACTTACTAAAATATTGTCAGGAAGAATTTCAGGAAGATTATTTTCAATATTTTGGCTATCATTTTGTAGACGAAGATTTGCCTACGTGGAAAGAAACAAAAGACTTATATGATTATTTTGAAGTCATAGAAATTGATATTTTTCCAGAATTTTATCAAATTATTTTAAAATCAAAGCTGGTATATGAAGATATTTTATTAGTAGGAATACCAAAAAATGACCCTATCCATTTAGATTGGATTACTATGGAGAAAGAATCAAAACCTGTTGCTATGTGGTTCGACTGGTATTAATATGGTAAGTAGGTGAATATTATGAAAAAAATAAGCGAATATTATCATAAGGAATTAGGAAAAATAGTTTGCTGTGTATCAGACAATGAATATGGTGGAAATTATTGGTGTAAAAAAGAAAAATTCAAGTTCTTTTCTAAAGAACCGCAAAACATTCATATTTTATTTGACCTTTATAATCGTGACAACAATTATCAAAGAATTAAAAAATGCAAAAAGGTATTGCAAGAAGAAAAAAAAATAATTGAAAATTATCAATTATTTGTAAACTCCTTGGAAGAAATTGAAAAATTCTGCTTGTTGTCTTTTCAAAATCCAGATACTCCTTTTGATTATTATTATTATTCAATAATAGATTATGAATTACCAAAAGTAAATACGATAGAAGAATTATACCAATATGTCAGGGTTGTACAGGTCTATATTTCAAGTGAATGTTATGAGGTAAGACTGCAATTTTTGTATTCTCCGATGGATACTATAATTCATGGACACTTAAATGATAATAGTAAATCAGAAATGGGTATCAAATTAGCAAATGATTTAATTGGTGTGAATACTATAATAGAAACAGAATAAGCAAAATAACCCTTTTTCCTTTTTTTAAATTACTAGTTTACAAAAAAAATTTGAGAGTGTTTACTAAATTATAGTTAGGGGCATAATAATAAAAACAAAAAAGGAAAAAATTATTATGCCAGTATGTAAAATCACTTGTGTATAGATGGATAAAAGAAGCGTCTGAAAGATTACCGAAATATCAAATAGAGGATAATATAGCAGAAATAGAATTTGATGAGATGTGGCATTTTATTAAGTCAAAAAAACAAATTATGGGTTATTAAGGCTCTTGACAAAAGAACAGGAAGAACGATTGCATGGGAACTTGGAAATCGTAATACAAAAACTTTCAAAAAATTATATGATAAAGTAAAGCATTTGCAAAAAGCAACATTTTATACTAATAATTGGGAAGCATTTGCAAAAGTTCTTCCTACAAAAAGGCATGTAATAGGTAAAAGATATACAAATGAGATAGAAAGAGATAACAGCAATACAAGACATCATTTAGCAAGATTTACATGTCGTACAAAAGTAGTTAGTCAGAAGGTTGATATGGTAGATTCTGCTTTAAAGCTTTGGCAAGCTCTTACTATAGATTATTTCTTTAATATTTTTCAGGATATTGCTTTAGCTATATTTAGATAAACACTCTGTACAGCCATTTTTATGAGGGCTACCATTGACTAACAATACTTTCATATTCTATTTCCTCCTTTTTTATCAATCTAAGCCATTTACCCATTCTACAATTTCGTTTTCTGCATCTTGTATATGATTACGAGAAATGGATAAACCTTCTACAACCTCTGCATCAGGTTCTAATCTTCGTATTGTACTAATTGTGCTAGAAAAACCACTTCCTCCATGTGTATTAAATGCTATGATGGTTTTATTAGAAAAATCATGTTGTTCAAAGAAGGTATACAATATCATAGGCATATCCCCCACCAATTTGGATAACCTACAAATATAGTGTCATATTCGTCTAAATTATCTATAGTATTTAATAATTCAGGACGTGCATTTTGATTTTGTTCTTCTAAAGCCAAATCAACTAATGTTTCATGGTCAGTTGGATATGCTGTTTGTGGTTCAATGCGAAAGATATCTGCATCTATTGTATTTTGAACGATTTGTGCCATATATTGTGTATTGCCTAATACTTCACCGTTAATAACGACTGTGCTATTCTCTTCTTCTGTTGTCATATCATTAGGATTTGTTGTTTCTGGCATAGAAAAATATACAACTAAAGATTTTTTACTATTTGTATTTTGTGTTGTATTTTCATTTGCATTTTCTGCTACATTAGCATTTGTAGTTAAATTTAAGCTGGAAATCCAATTTTGTACATCAGATTCGCTTGCTCTACTTGAAAATCTCTGTCCATCAAGCCAATTTGCACCGTTTGTCAATGCCGCAAGATTTCTGCCACTTGAGCCTATACCACTAGAGGAAGAAGTGCAGAAAGGTATCACTGTTTTACCATCAAAATCAACATTTTCAACAAATCCTTTTACAATATTAGGAGCTTCTCCCCACCATATTGGGTAACCAACAAATATTGTATCATAATTTGTTAATTCTGGTAATTCTCCTGCTATTTCTGGGCGAAAATCTGGGTCATTATGTTCTGCATTGACACGACTATCATCGTCTGTCCAATCTAAATCATCAGAAGTATATTCTTGTGCTGCTATGATTTGATAGGTATCTGCATTTAATGCTTCTGCTATATTTTCTGCAACACCTTTTGTATTGTTTGTAGCAGAAAAATAAACAACTAATGTATTGCTTATATTTTCAGTATCTTCTGTTAGTTGTTCTGGTTGCGTTACTACTTCTTCTGGTTCTACTGGCTGAGTTTGACTTTCACCTATATCTAACGTCATATAACGGAACAATATTGTGGCGACATCAGCACGTGTTGCATTTTTTGCTGCTTCAAAAGGAGCAGAAACAATATTATTTTGTGTTGCCCACTGTATTGCTTGAGCGGAATAGCTGTCCTGCTGTGATGGTGTCGTATTTTCGGCATATCTCCATAATATTGTTACGACTTGTTCCAAACGAACAGGGTCATTTACACCAAAATTTCCATTGTCATAGCCTGCAACAATATTATTTTCTGCTGCCCAATTTACGGCATTACTATACCACATATTTTCTGCTACATCTGCAAAATTCGCATTTTGGGATACATCAGGACTACCAGACATTCTATATAATATCATTGCTAACATTGCTCTGCTTGTGTTTAAATCTGGTGAAAACTTTGTGTTGCTTGTACCACTCATAATGCCGTTGTCATGCACATATTTTACAGCTTCTGCATAAGGAGCATCTTCTGATACATCTGTAAAGCCTGTGTCATTTACCGCTGCAAATGCTGTAAGTGATGTAACAAATAACAAAAGCATTGCTAATAGTAGTGATAATAATTTTTTACTTTTTTTCATTTGTCATACTTCCTTTCCTTTTTATTGATTTACTGCAACTCCATTTACACTATTTACCCAATTTACAACATCATCTCTACTTACATTACTTGAAAATCTTTCCCCTGCAAGCCAATTTGCATTACTTGTCAATGCTTCAAGATTTTCACCACTAGAGCCTATACCACTAGAGGAAGAAGTACAGAAAGGTATTACCGTTTTATTTGAAAAATCAGCGTTTTCTACAAATCCTTTTACAATATTAGGAGCTTCTCCCCACCATATTGGATAGCCAATAAATATGGTATCATAGTTTGTTAAGTCTGGTAATTCTCCTGCCATTTCTGGGCGAAAATCTGGGTCATTATGTTCTGTGTTTACACGGCTGTTGTCATCTGTCCAATCTAAATCGTCAGAAGTATATTTTTGCTCTGCTATAATTTGGTAGGTATCCGCATTTAATGTATCTGCAATATAGCCTGCAACAGTTTCTGTGTTTCCTGTAGCTGAAAAATAAACAACTATGGTATTGTTATTTTGTTCTCCTGTTTCATTTTGTTGTGTTTGTTCTGGCTGTTCTGTTTGCTTTGGTGTGGTTTGCTGACCACAAGCAGAAAAAGCAAATAGTAATAGTATCGCAATCAAACCACTTGCTATTGCTTTTATGTATTTCACTACCATTTCTATCATCTCCTTATGTTATTTATTCTGTAGGTAATTTTTGATATTCTTCATCAGAAATACGGTCAAACCATTCCAATCCTGTTCGTTCTGGATTGGTATTGACTGCAATATGTGCAAAACTGGTATTTGCACTACCACCATGACTATGCCAGCCACTTCTTGCACCTGGTACAAAAGTGATATGATTCGTTTGTGGAAAATGGTATACTTCATCATTTGGTATCATTTGTGCAATATAAGCTGTTCCTGTAAAAGAAGGGCTGTTGATTTCATTTCCAAGTGGGAATGTCAATTCTTCTTTTGTTTTTATAACACCACCTTTTGCAGTTTGATTTGATTGATTTGTTTGCTGCTCTTGTTGTTGTGACTGTTCTAACTGTTGTTGTCCACAAGTAGCAATACTAAACAACATTGACATTGCAACAAAACCACTCAGTACTTTTTTTCTATTCATATCTATACTCTCCCCATTATTATAAATTTGTTTTTATAAAATGTCTAATGCTTATATCGAATGATAAGAAATACCTAAATTGTATTTTTATTGCACATTTTGCTGTATCCAATTTTCAATGTGTTCTGCAACAACATCATTATTCAAATCTTGGAATATAAAATGGTCATATCCATGTAAAAATACCATAGGTAAACCTGTTTCATTTTGTGGAATTTGATACAATACATTGGCATGGTCAACATGTGCTGTCTGTCCTGCTCCCGTTTCTTCCCAATGGTCTTCTGGATTAAATGTACCTTCTGCTGTAATGACTTTTCCACCTGAGGAAAACATACCTTGTTCTGCAATCATTAAAACATTATTTGTTTGTTGTGCTTGTTCTGGCTGTTGTGAGGTATTTTGCTGCAAGGTATTGCTACAAGCTGTCAATGTCATAATTCCTGCTATGGTAAGAGCTGCTATTTTTCTATATGCGTATTTCATAAAAAATTCCTCCTTTTTATCTATGTTTAACTACATTTTTTACTCATTTTTGTTCCACCAAATACATCAGACATTTCCATATTGTTTAATGCATTATCTAATTCTTTTACTTCTTGAGCAGAAAGCTCTATTTCTGTTGCATCTAAATTTTCAGCTAATCGTTCTAATTTTGTAGTGCCTGGAATCGGTACAATATACTCTTTTTTATTCATCATCCAAGCTAATGAAATTTGTGCTGCGGTTGCATTTTTTTGTGTTGCTGTCCGATATAATAAATTTAGTAATGCTTGATTTTTGTCAATATTTTCTGCTTTAAACTGCGGCATAACATTACGGTAATCTGTTGCTTGATCAAACTTTGAACTTTTATCATATTTTCCACTTAAAAATCCATTTGCCATAGGAGAAAATGCTACAAATCCAATATTTAATTCTTCTAATGTATCAAAGAGTGTTTCGTGCTGTCTTGCCATCATAGAATAGCGGTTTTGTATTGCTGTAATAGGGCAAACAGCATTTGCTCTACGAATATTTTCCTCTGTTGCTTCTGATAATCCCCAGTGTGTAATTTTGCCCTCTTTTATCAGTTCAGACATCACTCCAGCAACTTCTTCAATCGGTATTTTAGGGTCATTGCGATGTTGATAATATAAATCAATGTGGTCTGTATTCAGCCTTTTTAAAGAGCCCTCTATTGATTTTCGTATGACTTCTGGGCGTGAACTTGGTATCAAAGGTTTATTGACTGCTAAACTGTATCTGTCAAAATAAATGCCGAATTTTGTAGCAATTACAATATGATTGCGATGTTGTTTTAGTGCTTTTCCAATAAATTCTTCATTGTCATGTGGATTTTGTGGTGTGCTATACACTTCCGCAGTATCAAAAAAGGTACAGCCTAAATCAATGGCTTCTTCTAATAATTTTGTCATTTCTTTTTTGTCTGCTGGTGCACCATAAGCATGACACATACCCATGCAGCCATACCATAACAGGACGTTTTTTTCCATCATTGATTGATGGCGTCCAAATATTTAAGTTTTGACAATTATTGTCTGTACCAGTTTGGTCACTTTGTCCATTCAGCCCAGAAATAGAACCTTGTGGAGAAATTGAGCCATAGCTATCTGCTACTTTGACACCTTCCCATGCTTCCACTTCTCCAGCTAGTACAAATCGTTCTGTTGCTTGTGCATAAGGAACACCTAAATAACGCAATATATTGTTTTGATTTGTACCTTGTAATAATCCTGCTTTCGTTTGCACAATACTCTCTGCTGTATTTTCAGTAATTTAATTTGTTGTAGTATTTTCAACTGCATTATCTGTAGTATTTGTATTTTCTGCAATAGCTGTAGTATCTGCCATTTCATTTTTTTCATTGCTATAGTTAAAAAGTATATTTGCTAATTCTGCACAAGTTATACTATTTTGTGCTGTAAATTGTCCATCAATGATATGATTTTCTATTGCCCAAGCAATCGCTTTTTCATTGTCATTTTGATTTGTATTTTTCTGCATATTTCCATAAAGCAGCAATAACTTGCTGTTGTGTTGCTGGCTCATTACTTCCAAATGTATTTTCAGAAATACCTTCTAAAATGCCATTTTCTGTTGCCCAAATCACCGCATTTGCATACCAGCTTTCATTTGATACATCTGTAAATCTATTTTGTGTCGTCACCGCTGGACTGCCCACAATTCTATAAAGTACTGTTGCAAGCATTGCTTTGTTTGCAGTTGTATCTGGTGAAAATTTTGTATTGCTTGTACCACTCATAATGCCACTTTCATTTACAAAATCAATCGCACTTGCATACCATGCATTTGTAACTATATCAGAAAAATGTTCAGAAGCAAATAACATAGTATTTGTATTGTATAACATTGTTGCAGATAATAACGCTGCTGTAAACATTCTAAAGTTTTTCATGTCTACTTCCCCTTTCATCATTCAAAACATTCTTCAAATATTGTAAAAATTTCTTGATGTGTCATTTTTTTATAGCTTCCTATAGAAATATTACAAGAATCTGCAATTTCTTTTAATATACTTTTATCATTTATACCTAACTCATGCAATGTAGAAGGCAAACCAATTTCTTTTATAAAATCTGCTAATGCCTCTACTCCTGCAAGAGCAATTTCTTGTTCTGTTTTTCCTTCTGGAGAAATGCCCCAGACACGTGTTGCAAAACGTACAAATTTTTTCAGTCCATATTGATAAATATGACGATAGTAAACAGGGTGCAATACTGCTAATCCTTCCCCATGATTACAATTTGTATAAGCACCTAATTGATGCTCCATTTGATGACATTGGAAATCACATTTTTTGCCTAATTTAATGATGCGATTTTCTGCCATAGTGGACTCCCACATTAAATTACTTCTTGCAGAATAATCTTCTGGATTTTGTATAGATGCCCTTAAATCCCTTATCACACCTCTCATGAGTGCTTCTGAAATATCGTCAGACACATTTTCATCATCGCAAGTACTGAAATAAGTTTCCATAATATGACTTAATATGTCAAATCCGCCAGACACCATTTGTTTTTTGGGGACACTAAATGTATAAGTTGCGTCCATAAATGCAAAACGAGCATTACAAGCAGTATAGTCACGACCTGTTTTTATTTTTTTGTCCTCATTTGTAATGACTGCACCACCATTCATTTCGCTGCCTGTGCCAGCAACTGTTACAATCACTCCTAATGGCAAAGGTTTAAAATTGATAATACCTGCTCTTTCCCAAAAATCTTCCCAAATATCGCCTTTATAAACAGCTGCAAGTGAAATTGCTTTGCAGCAGTCCATAACAGAACCACCGCCTACTGCTAATATCATGTCAACTTGCTTTTCTCTTGCTAATTTCGCTCCTTGCTGCACTTTGGCATAGGTTGGATTTGACATAATACCAGAAAACTCTATTACATTTTTTCCAGCAGACTGCAATATTTTTACAACTTCATCATAAACACCATTTTTTTTAATAGAGCCACCACCATAGGCAAGCATAATTGTATTACCATATTTTGATAATTCTTCTGAAAGATATTCTTTTACACAGCCTTTTCCAAAATAGGTTTTTGTAGCATTTTCAAATATAAAGTTGTTCATATAATTCGTCCTTTCTTTTTCTATTTTTAAATTAAGTTTATTATAATTCTGATAGGAAAAAATAAGAAGTATCATTTTGTTATATAGTATAAACGCTAAACTTAAAACAAAAAAATACCTGCAATATTTGCAGGTACTAAATACAAGGAAAAACGTTCGTTTTTTCAGTAAAGTTTTTTGTCAAATTTTTTTTCAATAATGCACCGCCAAGATAGGCGGTCAGCCAACGGCTGACTTTTCCAAAGGAAAAGTGCTTGACCAAAGTTTGCAGGTGTGGGTGCTGAAGCGGAGCGTAGACTAGAGTCCATAAAAAAATTTATTATTCCGTAAATGCTTTTTTTGTGGCATAAACAAATTTTTCTACTGTTTTAGAATGGGTTGGAGAATGTAATAATCCAAAAGGAATTTCATATTTCCAATCTACAGGGATGATTTTTAACATAGGATGAACATTTTTCCATTGTGGAACTGACATCAAAACGGCATTATTATGTTCACATTGATTAAAAACTTCTATGTTATAAAATGAAAAATCTATAATTTCAATTTCTGGATAGTACTCCCATAAATCATCTCTTAACATATCTACATATTTACTCCAATTTCTTTTCATCAGCATTAACTTCTGACCGTATAAGTCTTCTATCGAAAGTTTTTCTTTTTGTGCCAAAGTGTGATAAATGGAAACAGCACAGCAAATTGGTACTCTTGTTAATTCTGTTGCAGCACAACCTCTTAAATTTAACATCGTTTCATCAAATATTCCTGCTACAACATCAATGTTCTGTCCTAAATTTTTTAAAATTTCTCTTGCATTTTCTGGTGTATTTTCAAAATTGATGACTTCAAATTTTAATTCCGGTGAAATGCTATGAATTTTAGACCATAATTCCATTAAAAATTGACAAGGCATCATTAAAGAAGTGCCTAGCCTAATACGATTTTCATTGTTTATCATGGCATTTTTTGCACGTACTTTTGCATCTTTGGCATATTGTATCATATATCTTGCGTCTTGATAATAAGATTTTCCTGCATTGGTTAATGTTAACCCCCTAGGTGTTCTATAAAATAATTGTACTTCTAAATTGCTCTCTAGTAAATTGATTTGCTTCATAACTGCTGTAGGGGAAATATACATAATTTCACTTGCTTTTGAAAAACTTCCAGCATCAGCCGTTTGTATAAATGTTTCTAATTGATGATTGTACATTTGATTTTTCTCCTTTGTTCTATTCAGTATAAAACAAGCTGTTGTATTTTATATTCACTTGTCTTTAAACAGACAGCATAATAATTCGCTTTTGCTTCTTTATCTAGTATGGTAACAATCTTTCGATTACTGCTACCGCCATATCGCTGCATTGCGACATCTGTTACAAAAGAAGGTAACACAGACGCTTTCACCAGTTACACTGTCTACAAAAGTAATCCTATCTAACTCCTTTGCACCTTGTTTTACAATAGGGTAATTGTTTGTCATACCAGAACCATACGCACCAGGGTCTTTATTTGTAAATGATGGAGTCCAAGCAAATACTTGTTTTATTGGAATTTGTGGTAATAATGGAATAGTGATCGTTGCAACTGTTAATAAAGAAAACAATTTCTTTTTAAGACTTATTTTCATATAGTCACCTCTTTCTGAAAACAAAATTAAACAGTAGTTATATATTTTAATAACTACTGTCTAAAAATTACTCTAAATCAATTGAAACACATTACATGTTTTTCAAACTATTTTTAATTTCCTCTAATTGTGATTGTGTCAAATTGGAACAATTTAATATAATGTCATCATTTACATCCATTTTCAACATTTTAGTAGCAATATCTATACGCTCTTGATTTAAAACCTTATCTGCATATTCTTTTGCGTATTCTTTTGCATATTCTTGCATAATAGTCATATAATCACTCCTCCATTTACCATTTTCTCTCAATCTATTAGCTTCATTAATAACATCATCTATAAAAGTGGTTTTAGTTTTCGAAATAAAACCATCATTTATTAACTCTACAAAAGCCTTTATATTGTTATCTTGTACTTGTTTTATATCACACTGAGAATTTATAAAAACTTTATATGTTTGGTCATTCAATTTAATAATGCTGTTATTATTAGCAACACACATATTTTCAAATACATATATAGGTTGATTTATACTTTCTCTAAAAGGATTAAATGTGCATATAAATATAATAAAACTTTTTAATAATTTATTATAAGTTTTATCACCTTTATGTAAATACTTTCTATCTATCTTACTTTGATAATACCTTGTTCTTCTAGGTAAATCGTATGTATTTGATGTCTGTATTTCAATATTATATACAGTATCTTTATCCTCAGCAAACAAATCAAGTCTAACATCTTTTGAATTATCTAAATCATAAATAACATATTCTCTTGATATACTA